>JAHCKU010000433.1 GCA_026125625.1 Burkholderiales bacterium
CAGGATCTCGCCTTGCCGGTGAACCGCGGGAAGGTATGCACGCGGCCCGGAAGCCATCCTTACATGCTGTCGCTGATCAGCGCGATGATCGAGCACATCGGCGAAGCGCAGACGGAAGCCTGGGCCAGGGGTGTGGTCGCGAATTTCGCGCGACCGCCGCGCGGAGGCGATACCGACCAGATCCGCAGCGTGGCCTCCGGGGAATGCGGAATTGCGCTCACCAACAGCTACTACTGGGTGCGCCTGATGCGCTCCAGCAAGCCGGAAGACCAAGCGGTCGTGAGCACGGCGAAATTCGCCTGGCCCAATCAGCAGGACGTGGGGACACATATGAACATTTCCGGCGGGGGACTGATGCGTCATGCCCCCAATCGTGAGAACGCCGTACGCTTCCTGGAATACCTCGCGGGCGACGAGGCTCAGAGCCACTTCACCGCCGGAAACAACGAATGGCCGGTGGTGAAATCGGCAGTGGTCAACAACCCGGAGCTGGAGTCGCTGGGCACCTTCAAGGCCGATACGCTCAATATAAGCGTGCTCGGCAAGAATCTGGCGGCCGCACAACGACTGGTCGATCGGGTCGGCTGGAAGTAAGCGCAGGGGTAGTGCTCGGAACTTCCGTGGACTCAACGGCGCATGCCGCGGCCGTCACGCAATGCGCTGCACAGCATGATCACCGGCATCAGGCCTGCGGCGACGATGGTCAGACTGGGTACCGCGGCTTCACCCAGGCGCTCGTCCTTGGCCAGGTTGTACGCCTGCGTCGCCAGCGTATCGAAGTCGAACGGCCGCAGCACCAGCGTGGCCGGCAGTTCCTTGAGCACGTCGACGAATACCAGCAGCAGGCCGATCAGCAGGCTGCGCGCCAGCAGCGGCGCATGCACGCGCAGTGCCATGCGCCAGGGATCGCATCCGAGGCTGCGCGCCGCCTCGTCCATGCTCGGGGTGATGCGTGCCAGGCCGGCTTCGGCATTGGACAGGGCAAGGGCGAGGAAGCGCACGAGGTAGGCATACAGCAATGCGGCGATGCTGCCGGTGAGCAGAAGACCGACACGCATGTCGAACTGCTCCCGCAGCAGCGTGGCAATGGCGTTGTCCACACGCGCGAGCGGCACCAGGATGGCAACCGCCAGCACCGCGCCCGGCACCGCGTAACCGAGCGCGGACAGCCGCACGCCGACGCGCACCGCCGGTGAGGGCTGCAGCCGTACGGCATAGGCGAGCGCCAGCGCCAGGGCGACGCACAGCAGCGCCGCTGCACCGGAAACCGTTACGCTGTTGAGCAGCAACCTCAGGTAGCGCTCCAGGTTCAGCAGTTCGACGTCACGCCAGGCGAGTTGCAGCAGGACCACTGCCGGGAGCAGGAAGCCGAGCACGAACGGCAGCAGGCATGCGCATGTCAGCCCCCATCCGCGCATGCCGGGCACGCGGCGCCGCGGCGCGGCTGCCAGCGACCTGCTCTGATAGCGTGCGCGCCCGCGTGAAACACGCTCCAGCCATATCACCAGTGCCACCACGCCAAGCAGAAGCAGCGACAGCTGTGCGGCAGCGGCGCGATCGCCAAGGCTGAACCAGGCGTTGTAGATGCCGGTGGTGAACGTCTCCAACGCGAAGTACGCCACCGTGCCATAGTCTGCCAGTGTCTCCATCACCGCCAGCGTCACCCCTGCAGCCAATGCCGGACGCGCCACGGGCAGCACCGCACGCCGAAAGGCCGCTCCCCCGGACAGCCCCGCCAGACGTGCGGCGTGATACAGATTCGGCGAGCGTTCCAGAAATGCCGCGCGCACCGGCAGATAGACATAGGGAAACAGGACCAGCACGAACAGCACCGCGGCGCCGTACAGCGAGCGGATCTCGGGGAACCAGTACTCGCGTGCACGCCAGCCGGTGAGCTCGCGCAGCGCGCTTTGCACCGGGCCGCTGAATTGCAGCAAATCAGTGTAAGCGTAGGCCACGACATAGGCCGGCATGGCAAGCGGCAGCACCAGCGCCCACTCCAGCCAGCGCCGGCCGGGAAAATCGAGCGCCGCCATGCACCAGGCGCAGGCGGTGCCGAGCACACCCACCCCGACAGCGACGGTGAGCGCCAGCATCGCGCTGTTGCGCACATAGCGGGGAAGCACCGTCTGCATCAGATGCGACCACACGTCCGCACTGCTGCCGAAGAACAGCGACATCGCGAGGCCGGCGATCGGCAGCGCGACGATGGCAGCGAGGATCAATGCGAACCAGCGCAGGCCACCCCTGCCCTCACGGGCGGGAATCTGCGGAGGAGAATCGACGGCGGCAGATGACACGAAGCGGCTAGGGGATGAGACGAAGCAGGATCAGGTGCCGCGCAATTCTACCAACCTGCCCGATGGTGGCCGGGCTGCCGGCTATACTTGCGCGATGATTCCCGTCGCTGTCTTCCTTGCACGCATGCGGATCCGCTCACGTCCATCGACGCATGTCTGAGGCCTCGGCGCTGCTCGAACTGCGTGCCATCGAACACGCCTACGGCACGCACACGGTGATCAGCGCCCTGTCCCTGGTCTTGGCGCGCGGTACCATCGCCTGCCTGCTCGGGCCGAGCGGCTGCGGCAAGACCACGGTACTGCGCTGCATCGCCGGCTTCGAGCCGATCCGCGCCGGCGAAATCCTCATCGCAGGCGAGACCGTGAGCCGTCCGGGATTCATCCTGCCCCCCGAGAGACGCCGCATCGGCATGGTGTTCCAGGACTATGCCCTGTTTCCGCATTTGACGGTGGCCGGCAACGTCGGCTTCGGGCTGCGCCATCTCGCAGCTGCGCCGCGCACCGAGCGCGTGCGCGGCGTCCTGCAGTCGGTCGGCCTGGAGGAAAGCCGGCACAAGTATCCACATGAGTTGTCCGGCGGACA
>JAHCKU010000434.1 GCA_026125625.1 Burkholderiales bacterium
ATCTCGCATCGGGGCGACGCCGAGCACATCAAAGTCACCGGCAATCTGTTCTACGCATCGCTCGACCGGCTGGCAAAGCATCTGCATGCCGATCCCACCGCGATCACCGCGCTGGACCTGAGCCGCGTGCCGTTCCGCGATGCCACTGCGCTGGCGATGATCGAACGCGTGAAGTGCGAGCGTAAACAGCACGGCGGCAGGCTGGAGGTGGTGCTGGAGGAGGGAAGGTAGGCGGAGCGGCGGTCGCGGAACACTTCTTCGTCGCTCCGGCGAAAGCCGGAGCCCAGCAATATGACAGGGCCTTGCTTCAACCCCCTAGATTCCGGCTTTCGCCGGAATGACGATGGAAACATTGCAGCTTCCGCCGGCATGACGAAGGGAACTCGTCGCCCCGGCGCAGGCTTGCTCCGGAGTGCTTTTATCCGGGGCCGGTGCCCAGGACTTCGCGAAGTATCGAGCGCGATGACGACACCACCTCGTCGCCCCGGCGAAAGCCGGGGCCCAGCGAAAACAGATCAGGCCGTATTCCAGCTTGCCGTCAGCTCCCCACCTTCGGCTGATGATAGAAGCGCACCACCTGCACGATCGGATCGTTGGTGCTGCTCACGTGTCCGCGCAGCACCAGGCGATAACGGCCCGCGCTCGCCGACTGACCGGCCGTCCACTTCACTGCGAACGGGCGTCCGCCTGCCTGGCGTCCGAAATCCTGCGTGAACACCGCCTGCGTGCCCGACTCCGGATAGATCGCGGCCTTCACCACCGACTCCTCGCGCAGGCGGAAGTAGAACACGTACCCTTGCGCCGTCTGCGGCGCCTTCGACTGATACAGCACCACCGGCGCCACGCGCTCGTCCGCGCTCGGGTTGGGCTTGTCCAGGCGTGCGACCACGCCCAGGTCGTAAGGCTGCAGCCCGCGCAACTGCTTGAGCACGTCGCCCGTGGGCCACTCGAACAGATTGCCGAAGCCGCTGCGCCACGGCTCGCGCGGCTCGACCTTGTCCAGCCAGTAGTAATGCTTGTAGTCCAGCTCGCGCACCACCAGATTCACCGGCCGCGGCTGATCGAGATAGAAGCGCGCGCGCAGGCGATCGCCCAGCTTCGGCAGATCTTCGCGATAGTCGACCTGCGCGGACAGCAGCTCGACATCGAATCCGGAAACCGGCTTGGGCTTGATGCCTTCGAAGCGGTTAGCACGCTTCTGGTACTGCAGATCGTCTTGCGCCATGAGCGGCGCAGCGCCGCTCATGCAGCCGAGCAGCAGCGCGGCGGCGGCAGCAAGCATTCGGATCGGTGACATGACGGTCCTCCTATCGGTGGAGACCGATGGCTGTGCGTCGGGTGGGCGCTAGGGTAGCAGGAAGGCGGGGATGCGTGATCCGGCGCTACGCCGTCGCCCCCGGAGTTCGTCGCCCCGGCGGAGGCCGGGGCCCAGCAATACGAACAGGCCTTGCTTCAATCGCTGGATGCTGGGTTCCGCCGGCTGACCAAGTGATGTGATCCGCCGCCCCGGCAAAAGCCCGCTTCCGACGATCAATAGAGGGCCAGAGCCCGGTATCTTCGCAGACAACCGCGGGCAACGATATAGAACGATAGTCCTTGTCATCCCGAGCGCAGCGAGGGATCCTGCCGTTCGCTAGCGGTACCACTGCCCCAACATCCATGCGCCCTCTCCTCGCCTTTACCCTAAAATCGCGCCAGACAAGAACACTGACAACGAGGCAACGTGGTCCCACTCGAAAGCGATGCCTGCCAAGACATCGACCGCCTGCTGATGCTGGCTGGGCGGAGTGTCGTTGTCGACTCCAACAAGGCCGACATCCATGCCGCGCGGCGGATAGCCCTGCGCGAACTTCCGCTCGCGACGCCCTCCTCTGCGAAGGAGGGGAGGGTAGAGACGCCTTCCACCACAGAGGGAGAAGGTAGGTCAGAGGCTCCCTCTTTCGATGGTGAGAGACTCCCTCTCCCCTTGTGGGAGAGGGTTGGGGAGAGGGGGCAGTCGCGCCGATCACCCTTTTGCCCGAGTCAATCTCACTGGTAGCGCGATGGCCAGATCACCAAGAAGCAAGACCACAGCCTCGAACGGCACCGCCGCCAACCTCGGCTTCGAGGCCAAGCTCTGGGCCGCCGCCGATGCCCTGCGCAACAACATGGACGCGGCCGAGTACAAGCACGTCGTCCTCGGCCTGATCTTCCTCAAGTACATCTCTGACGCCTTCGAGGCGAAGCACGCCGAGCTCGATGCTGACCGAAAATCCGGCGCCGACCCCGAAGACCCCGACGAATACCGTGCCATCAGCATCTTCTGGGTGCCGCCGGAGGCGCGTTGGCAATACCTCAAGTCCATGGCGCCCCAGCCGACCATCGGCCAGCTCGTAGACGATGCCATGGAGGCCATCGAGCGCGACAACCCGTCGCTCAAGGGTGTGCTACCGAAAGACTACGCACGACCAGGACTCGACAAGCAGCGCCTCGGGCAGATCATCAACCTCGTCAGCGACATCGCGCTGGGCAGCGCCGCAGACCGCGCCAAGGACACCCTCGGCCGCGTGTACGAATACTTTCTGGCCCGCTTCGCCAGTGCCGAGGGCAAGAGCGGCGGCCAGTTCTACACGCCCTCGCACGTGGTGCGCGTACTGGTCGAGATGCTCGCGCCCTACAAGGGTCGCGTCTACGACCCCTGCTGCGGATCGGGCGGCATGTTCGTGCAGTGCGCCAAGTTCGTCGAGCGCCATGCCGGCTCGGTCACCCGCGAGCTGTCGGTCTACGGCCAGGAGCAGAAGGAAGTCACCGTCCCGCTCGCCAAGATGAACCTCGCGCTGCACGGCCTGTCCGGCGATATTCGTCTCGGCAACAGCTACTACGACGACCTCCACGATGCGGTCG
>JAHCKU010000435.1 GCA_026125625.1 Burkholderiales bacterium
CGTGGTGAACGTCCACGTGGCACGCGATGCCGGCACTGGAGTGGAGGCCGCGGCGCGCACGGTGCGCTACGCCGTGTTCGAACGGCAGGCCGCAGCGGCCGTGGCGCTCGCGCACAATCTCGACGATCAGGCCGAGACGCTGCTGCTGCAACTCACCCGCGGTGCCGGCGTACGCGGCCTGGCGGGGATGCCGCCGGCACGCACGCTGCCCGGCGGCGATATCCGGCTGGTGCGGCCTCTGCTCGCCGTGACGCGTGCGGACATCGCTCATTACGCGCGTGATCGCGGCTTGTACTGGATCGAGGATGAAAGCAACAGCGATTCGAGCTTCGATCGCAATTTCCTGCGACACCACGTCCTGCCGCATCTGCAGTGGCGTTTTCCGGCGTATCGGGAGACGTGGTCGCGCGCGAGCCGCAACCTGGCGGATGCGGCGCAGCTGCTGGACGAAATGGCAGCGGTCGATGCCGGCCCTTTGTCGCCTTCGGGCAGCCTCGAGGTCGAACGCCTGCGCCAGCTCAGCCCGGCCGCCGCGCGCAACGTGCTGCGCTGGTTCCTGGCAAGGAAGGATGTACGCATGCCTGCCCGCGAGCGATTGGATGAATGCTTGCGGCAGCTGCTGAGCGCGCGAGAGGACAGACAACCCGCAATGGCCTTCGACGGCCTGGTGGCGCGGCGCAGCCGCGGCAGACTCGAACTGGTGCCGCGCTTCGAACGGGTCCCGGGTGACTGGGAGGTGCCATGGAAGGGCGAGGAAGCGCTCGTGCTCGGGCACGGCCTGGGACTGCTGCACTTCGAGACGGCACCAGGCCGCGGGTTGAGCCGCAGGCTGCTGCAGGCGTCCGCAGTGCGGGTCGCACTGCGCCGCGGTGGCGAGCGCTTGAAACTGTGGCCGGATCGGCCGAGCCGTACGGTGAAGAACCTGCTGCGCGAGCTCGATGTCGCGCCCTGGCAGCGCGCCCGCCTGCCGCTGCTGTTCTGTGGCGAGCATCTGGCATGGGTGGCGGGTGTGGGGATCGACTGCCGCTTCGCCGCGGCAGACACCGAGATCGGCATCCTTCTGCACTGGCAGCCGGACCTCGCAACCCGGTCCCCTTGAGGGCTTGGCGCGGGTAGCGTGAACCGCGCATGGAGCAAAGGGGTCTACGTGGCCATGGGCGCGAGCGATCGCATCTGATCTTATCCCGCACAGCACGACCGGTTACCTATTTCGTTTCCCGAGTCCACATGCTATCCTGCTGAATTATCAAGAAAAGGATTTCGAGGGAGATCTCTTGTGGCAGTACAGCGAACACTATCCATCATCAAACCCGATGCCGTGGCCAAGAATGTCATCGGACAAATTTATGCACGTTTCGAGGCAGCCGGGCTGAAGATCGTGGCGGCCCGCATGACGCGCTTGTCGAAGGAGCAGGCCGAAGGGTTCTACGCCGTGCATCGTGAGCGGCCGTTCTTCGGTGATCTGGTCAAATTCATGATCTCGGGGCCGGTCATGATTCAGGTGCTCGAGGGTGACAACGCCATTCAGAAGAATCGTGACCTGATGGGGGCGACCGATCCGAAGAAGGCGGCAGCGGGAACGATCCGCGCCGACTTCGCCGACAGCATCGACGCCAATGCGGTGCACGGTTCGGATGGACCCGAAACGGCAGCCACCGAGATCGCCTACTTCTTTCCGGCGGTGGAGGTCCACGCCCGCTGATGCCGGTCAATCTGCTCGACTTCGACCTGCCGCAACTTACCGATTTCCTGGCGTCGATCGGTGAGAAGCCCTTTCGGGCGCGTCAACTGATGCGTTGGGTGCATCACTTCGGGGAGTCGGATTTCGCGTGCATGACCGATCTGGCCAAGTCGCTGCGCGCGCGGCTCGAGCATGAGGCGGTAGTGGGCGGACCGAAGCTGTTGTCGGAGTCGACCGCCGCGGACGGCACGCGCAAGTGGCTGCTGGATGTAGGTGCCGGCAACGGCATCGAGACCGTGTTCATTCCCGAGACGGGCCGTGGGACGTTGTGTGTATCGAGCCAGGTCGGATGTGCGCTCGAGTGCGCGTTCTGCGCCACCGGGCGGCAGGGCTTCAACCGCAACCTGAGCGTGGCCGAGATCATCGGCCAGCTGTGGTGGGCCAATCGTGCGCTGGGGCGTGACGCGCACAGCGATCCCGCCACCGGAGATCGCATCATCACCAACGTGGTGATGATGGGCATGGGTGAGCCGCTCACCAACTTCGACAACGTCGTGACCGCGCTGCGCATCATGCTGAATGACTATGCCTACGGGCTGTCGCGACGCCGGGTCACGGTCAGCACATCGGGGATCGTTCCCAACATCGATCGGCTGCGCGAAGAGTGCCCGGTGGCGCTGGCGGTGTCGCTGCATGCTCCGAACGATGCCTTGCGCGATCGCCTGGTGCCTATCAACCGCAAGTGGCCGCTCGCCCAGTTGCTTGCCGCGTGCAGGCGCTACGTGGAGGCGATCCCGTACGAGGACGGACAGGACCAGGCGTCGCCATCCGGCGTGAAATGGAAGCGTCTGGGGGCCCCGCGCGATTTCGTCACCTTCGAATACGTCATGCTCGCCGGAGTGAACGACCAGCCGCAGCACGCACGTGAGCTGCTCGCGATTGCCGACGAGGTGCCATGCAAGTTCAATCTGATTCCGTTCAACCCGTTCCCGCACTCGGGTTTCGAGCGCTCGCAGCCGGAAATCGTGCGCCGCTTTCAGCAGACCCTGCTCGACGCCGGAGTAGTGACGACGGTGAGGCGTACGCGTGGGGACGATATCGACGGTGCATGTGGACAATTGGCCGGCCGGGTGAACGATCGCACCCGGCGTCGCGAGCGGCACGAGGTGGAGGTGCGCGCATGAGCCGCGCCGTGCTTGCC
>JAHCKU010000436.1 GCA_026125625.1 Burkholderiales bacterium
AGTAGCGCTTCTTCATGAGCGACGAGACAAAGTCAAGGATCGCATCACCACCGCTCAAATTGCGCTCATCCCACCGTCCACCGCGATGGTCTGGCCGGTGATGTAGGCGGAGGCATCCGAAGCGAGCAGCACCGCCGCCCCTTTGAGATCCTCGTCGCCACCGAAGCGCTGCAGTGGCGTGAGCTGCATGATGGTGTCACGATGCGTGTCGGCCATCACCTTGGCCATCTTGGTCGGGAACACGCCGGGCGCGATGGCGTTCACCGTGATGCCGTAGCGCGCCCACTCGGCCGCGAGCGAGCGCGTGAAGTTGACCACCCCGCCCTTGCTGGTGTTGTAGGCAATGGTGCGCATGAAGTCCGGGTGGGTGCCGGACAGCCCGGCCACCGAAGCGAGGTTGATGATGCGCCCATAGCGCGCTGGAATCATGGCCAGCGTACCGGCCGCCTGGCTGAGCGCGAACACTGCGGTGAGATTCAGGTTGAGTACCTTGTCCCAGGCGTCGAGCGGATGCTGCTCGGCCGGCGCACCCCAGGTCGTACCGGCGTTGTTGACCAGGATGTCGAGCCGGCCATGGCTTGCCAGCACCTGTTCCACCAGCGGCCTGGCGGCATGCGCATTCTGCAGATCGGTGGCAACGGTCGACACCTCGACACGCTGCTCGCGCAAGTGAGCCGATGCCTGATCGAGCTCCGGCTGCTTGCGCGCGGTGATCACCACCTTCGCGCCCATCTCACCCAGCGCTTCCGCGATCTGCAGCCCGAGCCCGCGCGATCCGCCGGTGATCAATGCCACCTTGCCCGACAGATCGAACAGCTTGCGTACGCTCATGATGTTCAGCTTCCTCAGACGATTATCGCGTCAGCGTATCACAGCCGCTCACGCCGTCCGCTGAAGCCCGCTTGCATGCGACCTCAATACCAGGTGTCCTGCATCTCCAGACAGGTACGGTCGAGATCGTTCAACAGATCGAACTGGTGCCGCGTCCTGGGCAGCTCCCAACGATAGAAGTAGGCGCACGCCTGCAGCTTGCCCTGGTAGAAATCGCGCTCGACGCCTTCCGCGCAGCCGATGCGTTCCACTGCCACCAGCGCCTGCTTCAACCATAGCCAGGCGACCACGACATGCCCGCAGGCCTCCAGATACAGGCTGGCGTTGGCCAGCGCCAGCTCCGCTTCGCCGTTGCCGAGCGTGCAGAGCAGATTGCGCGTGGTTTCCATCAACCGATCGATGGCCGACAGGAGGTCCTCGCCGCAGCGCTTCAGTTCCGCCGATTCCATCTTGCGCGCAGCGCGCAAGGTGATCTGCATCTCGCGCATCAGCAACTGCAGGCCGGCCCCGTCCTGCATGCCTGCCTTGCGCCCGAGCAGATCGAGCGCCTGGATGCCGTGCGTGCCTTCGTGAATCGGGTTGAGGCGATTGTCGCGATACAGTTGTTCGACCGGATACTCACGCGTGTAGCCGTAGCCGCCGTGCACCTGAATGGCGAGATCGTTGGCCTGCAGGCACCACTGCGCGGGCCACGACTTCACCATCGGGGTCAGCACTTCCAGCAGCAGGCCGGCTTCGCGCCGCTCGCGCTCGCCCGGTGCGGTGCGCTGCTCGTCCATCAGCCGCGCCGCATACAGGCACAGCGCCAGGCCACCCTCGACATAGCTCTTCTGCGCCAGCAGCATGCGGCGCACGTCGGCGTGCCCGATGATCGGCACCTGCGGCTGGGTGGCGTCCTTACTCCCTGGCGCACGGCCTTGCGCGCGCTCGCGCGCATAAGCCAGCGCATGCAGGTAGCCGCTGTAGCCGAGCATGACCGCCCCCAGGCCCACCCCGATGCGCGCCTCGTTCATCATGTGGAACATGTACGCGAGCCCCTGGTGCGGCTCTCCCACCAGATAGCCGATCGCACCGTCGCGCTCGCCGAAGTTGAGCACACAGTTGGTGGTGCCGCGATAGCCCATCTTGTGATTCAGGCCTGCCAGCGCCACATCGTTGCGCGCGCCGAGCGAGCCGTTCTCGTTCACCAGGTACTTGGGCACGATGAACAGGGAGATGCCCTTGACACCAGGCGGCCCGCCCGGGATCTTGGCCAGGACCAGATGCACGATGTTCTCCGACAGCTCGTGCTCGCCGCCAGAGATCCACATCTTGTTGCCGAACAGGCGGTAGCTGCCCTCGGCATGCGGCTCGGCGCGTGTGCGGATATCGGAGAGCGAGGAGCCGGCTTGCGGCTCGGACAGACACATGGTGCCGAGGAAACGTCCGCTGAGCAGATGCGGCAGGAACAGCCGCTTCTGCGCCGCCGAGCCGAAGGCTTCGATCAGGTTGGCATTGGCGATGGTCAGGAACGGATAGGCAGCGGTCGCGATGTTGGCGGCGTCGAACATCGCCATGCACGCCTGGCTGATGGTCGCCGGCAGCTGCATGCCGCCTTGCTCGTAGTCGCGCGACGCCGCCATCAGGCCCGCCTGGCAGAACACGTCGAGCGCCTGCTTGACCTCGGGAATGATGTGCACGCGCGTACCGTCGAATACCGGCTCGTTCAGATCCGCCTTGCGGTTGTGCGGGGCGAAATGCTCGGCAGCGATGCGCTGCGCGACGTCGAGCGCGGCATCGAAGGTCTCACGGCTGTGATCGGCGTAGCGGGGACGCCCGCACAGACCCTCGATCTGCAGCAGTTCGTACAGAATGAAGGCGAGATCGCGGCGATTGATCAGTCGATCCTGCATGACGTAGGTCGGCGTCCAGTGCGATCTGCACCGCGACGACAGAGGGATTTCGGAGCGGTCGATGCTAGCACGCTGGCTGCCGGTCGGGTGCTGACCGTGCAGTGGTCGCGAAGGCGGGATCGTCGCTGCGTAGGGGCAGCGACGCGATGATGCCT
>JAHCKU010000437.1 GCA_026125625.1 Burkholderiales bacterium
GCGGGCCAGCAGCAGCGGACCGAGCTCGGAGATGGTCGAGCGCACCGGGTGTCCCTGCTCGCCGAGCACGTCCCAGAACACCACCGGCGCAGCCGCGAATTCGGGCGTGGGCAGCGCATGCGCCTGGATGCGCTCCTCGAGCTTGCTGCTCATCTGTCCGGGCTGGCTCAGGCCCGACAGGTCGCCTTTGACATCGGCCAGGAACACCGGCACGCCGATGCTGCTGAAGGCCTGCGCCATGGTCTGCAATGTCACCGTCTTGCCGGTGCCGGTAGCGCCGGTGATGAGGCCGTGGCGGTTCGCCAGAGCCGGCAACAGATGGATCTCTTCCTTCGCCTTGGCGATGGCAAGCGGCTCGGGCATGGGCGGCTCCGCAGGGGCGCTGTGATAAGCTTTCGGATTATATCCATGGGATGCGCACCGGTACGGATGCGCGTTGCCGAACTTCTCGTTTCGTTCCCGTTTGCCGCGCGATCGCCGGGCGCGGCCCGCCTTCGGTCAGTCAGGGTTTTCTATGGCAGGTCACAGCAAGTGGGCCAACATCAAGCACAAGAAGGCCGCACAGGATGCCAGGCGTGGCAAGGTGTTCACGCGTCTGATCAAGGAGATCACGGTGTCAGCCAAGCTCGGCGGCGCCGATCCCGACATGAATCCGCGTCTGCGGCTCGCCATCGAGAGGGCCTATGAGGCCAACATGCCCAAGGACAACATCGAGCGCGCGGTCAAGCGCGGCAGCGGCGAGCTGGAAGGCGTCGACTACGAGGAGATCCGCTACGAGGGCTACGGCATCGGTGGCGCAGCAGTGATGGTGGACTGCCTGACCGACAATCGCACACGCACGGTAGCCGACGTGCGTCATGCGTTCACCAAGAATGGCGGCAATCTGGGTACCGACGGCTCGGTTTCCTTCCTGTTCATGCATTGCGGCCAGATCGTCTTCGCGCCCGGCGTGAGCGAGGACAAATTGATGGAAACGGCGATCGAGGCCGGTGCCGACGATGTGCTCGTGAACGACGACGGCAGTGCAGAGGTCATCACTGCTCCCGGCGATTTCCCCGCAGTCAAGGCGGCGCTGGAAAAAGCCGGCCTGTCGGCGGATCTGGCCGAGGTGACGATGAAGCCGACCACCGAGAACGTGCTGAGCGGAGAGGACGCCGCGCGCATGCAGAAGCTGCTGGACGCGCTGGAGGCCCTGGACGACGTCCAGGCGGTGTACACCACTGCGGTGGTGTCCGAATAGCCCGGCGCCCGGTGCATGCCCGGGAACACCGCGGCCGAGGCAGTACGCATCCTGGGTATCGATCCAGGCCTGCGTGTGACCGGCTTCGGCGTGCTCGAGCGCCGGGGACAGGCACTGAGCTACGTGGCCAGCGGCGTGGTGCGTACCCTCGACACGCCCCTGCCCGAGCGTCTGAAGACCATCCTCGACGGCCTGGCGCGGGTGATCGCCCAGCATGCACCCGATCAGGTGGCAGTCGAGCAGGTGTTCGTGAACGTCAATCCTCAGTCCACTCTGCGTCTGGGTCAGGCGCGTGGCGCAGCGATCTGCGCGGCGGTGGCGTGCGGGCTGCCGGTCGCCGAGTACACCGCCTTGCAGGTGAAGCAGGCGGTGGTGGGCAACGGGCACGCTGCCAAGGATCAGGTGCAGGCGATGGTGCGACGGCTGTTGCGCCTGCCGGCCGATCCGAGCGCGGACGCCGCCGATGCGCTCGCCTGCGCGATCTGCCACGCGCACGGCGGGCAGGGCCTGGGCCGTCTGGCCACGGCCGGCTATCGCATGCGCCACGGCCGCCTGGTGTGAGTCCATGATCGGACGCCTGACCGGCATCCTGCTGGAGAAGCACCCGCCGCAGATCCTGCTGGACGTGCAGGGGGTGGCGTATGAAATCGACGTGCCCATGAGCACCTTCTATCAGCTTCCGGCGACGGGCCAGCGGGTGGCGTTGCACACCCAGTTGATCGTGCGCGAGGACGCCCACCTGCTGTTCGGGTTTTCCACCGACGCCGAGCGCCAGGCTTTCCGCCAGCTGGTGCGCATCTCCGGAATCGGTGCCCGCACCGCCCTGGCGGTGCTCTCGGGCATGACCGTGGACGAGCTGCATCAGGCGGTGGCAGCGCAGGACGGCGCGCGTTTCATCAAGGTGCCGGGCATTGGCCGGAAGACCGCCGAGCGCCTGCTGCTGGAGCTGCGCGACAAGTTGCAGCCGGGCGCGGCGATGCCGGGTGTGTCGGAGGGCGCCAGTGCGCGCAACGACGCGCTCAACGGCCTGCTCGCCCTGGGCTACAGCGAGAAGGAGGCGAGCGCAGCGCTGGGCAAGCTGGCTTCCGACCTGAACGTCGCCGAGGCCATACGGCAGGCATTGCGGCTGTTGTCGAAGATCGCGTGATGCATAATTGCCCGAGAACACGAATGTACAGAGCGGAAGGAAACATGAGCCTGGGTCGATGGCTTTGGTCGGTGATGCTGGCGTTGTCGCTGGGCGCGGCGAGTGCCGCCGGGATGGAGAAGAGCGAACGCCTGGTCAATCAGCATGATCTGAAAACCACGATCGCCATCGGCGACTACTATCTCGAGCAGGAAAGCATCCTTGCTGCCCGCGACTTCCTGCATCGTCTGGGCCAGTCGCAGCAGCTCGGGCCGGGATGGAATCCCGCCAACCCCTTTTGGCAGCAGGCCGAGGCAGCCATCGTGCGGCGGCTGATGCGCGAGATCAATCGCGACTTCTCCAACCTGGAATGGCTGTCCGAGGAGTGGTCCAGGATGAACGCAGCCGAGTTCGGCGAGCAGGACCTGGATCTGCTGCTCGCTCACTTCGACACCGAGGTCGGCCGCAAGCAGGTGATGATCGTCGATCACAGCATCGCCTTCCACGTCATC
>JAHCKU010000438.1 GCA_026125625.1 Burkholderiales bacterium
CGGAATGCGACAGACTCCAGCGATCCAGCAGCAAGCCAACCTCCTGATCCCGCCCGATGAGCGGCGTAAGCTGACCGCGCATGGCGGCGTCGAAACGGCTGGCAGCGGTGCTTCGGCCGAGGACGCGATAAGCACGCACTAGCGATGCGACGCCTTTGAGCGTCAAAAGTCCACGGTCTTCGTATTCGAACCCACGCCCGGCGAGTTGCTGCGTGCGCGTGCTGACGATCACTTCGTCCGGCTGCGCGGCCGCCTGCAGCCGATGCGCAAGATTCGGCGTCTCACCCACTGCGCTTTTCTCTGGCGCAAGGACATGGGACACGACCACCAGGCCCGAGGCGATTCCGATGCGCACCCTCAGGGCCTCGCTTTCCGACCCATTACCTGCCTTCAACGCCGCAATGATCTCCAGGCCGGCGCGGACAGCACGATCAGCCTCGCCTTCGTGTGCGAGGGGATAGCCGAAATAAGCAAGGATGCCGTCACCCTGGATCTGTGCAGCGTAACCATCGAAACGCTGAATGGCATGGATAGCCGTCTGGTGGTAGCGGGAGAGAACGGCGCGGTACGCCTCGGGGTCCAGCCTGGCGCTCAGCGCGGTGGATCCGACCAGGTCGCAGAACAGCACCGTGACCTGACGGCGCTCGCCCTCGATGGTGGTGGATTCGATGGGACCGGGTTCCTGCCGCGGCGACGCCTCCGAGGTGGAAGCGTCCGCCTGCATCGCGCGCAGCATGCGCTTGCGATGTCCCAACGAGACCCCAAGCCGCTGCAGATCGTCCTCGCTCAAATCGCGGAGGATTTCGGCATCGACGTCATTTTCTTCGAAAGCTTCGGCGTATTGCTCCAGGCCGATGCTTTCGAGCCATTGCCTGATGCTCTGCACGCTCTCCTCCCCGCATGCCGAACTCAGTTCTACGATATTCGAATAACCAGCTTACCCCAACTCGTCCCGTCGAACAGCCGATTCAGAACGTGTGGCGCCTGTCGCAGCCCCTCGATGACGTCAACCCGATAGCGCAGCTTGCCGTCACGATGCCAGCGTACCAGCCTGGTCAGCGCCTCCGCGGCACGCGGCCAAAAGTCGAAGCCGACGAATCCCTGCATCCGCGCACGCCTGAGGGTCAGGTGGAGCAGGTTGTTCGGGCCGGGCGGCAAAGTCAGCAGTCCGCCGACATCATTGTAGACCGACAGCATTCCGCAGGCCACGATCCGTGCATGCGGATTGAGTAGATTGAGCGCATCTTCGAGCATTGCGCCGCCGACGTTGTCAAAGTACACGTCGATCCCGTGCGGGCAATGCTGCTTCAGGCGCTTGAATACCGGCTCGGCCTTGTAGTTGATCGCAGCATCGTATCCCAGCTCCTCACGCAGCCAGCGGCACTTGTCGGTCGAGCCCGCGATGCCAACCACCCGGCATCCGCACAGCTTGCCGATCTGCCCCACCAGCGAACCGACTGCACCTGCTGCACTCGAAACGACCAGCATCTCTCCGGCCTTGGGCTGACCGATCTCGAGCAGGCCAAAGTAAGCGGTGATACCAACGTGCCCAAGCAAGCCGAGCTGCATGGTCGGCGGCACATCGTGCTCATCCGGGGACAGGCGCATCAGTACATCCGATTCTCCATTGCTGAGTGCGTAGTCCTGCCAACCGAGCAGACCGAGCACACGGCTTCCCTCCACGAACGCGCTGTTTCGCGACTGGGCGACGCGACCGACGGTAATACCACGCATCACCGAGCCGAGCGGCAGCGCCGGCAAGGCGGTATCGTCCTGCCACATCCACGCCCGACTGATGGGATCCACGGACAAATACTCGTTGCGCACGAGCATCTGTCCGGGACCCGGGGCAGGCACCAGTTCTTCGCGCCATTCGAAGTCCGATTGCTTCGCCAGTCCCACTGGGCGGCGAGCGACACGCCACTGGCGATTGATCAGTCTGCTCATTCCACCTAGCCCCTCTGGGGGACCTCAGCCCTATGCCGTAGCGCTTCCGTCTTCAACCCACCAAGTATTAGTAGTCGACTTGCCCGGTCCAGTTGAAGGTGGCACCGAACGGCACATTCTTAGCCGCGTACTTGAGCTGCCCCTTGATGTTCGCGAACTTTCCTGTTCCGCCTAACAGCACCTTCACGCCATCAGACGATAGCGTCCAGGTGCCATCGCCTTTGGCGGTGACCTCGTGCGTGCCGTAGAAGTAGCCCCAGCTCTGGTCGCCGTTACGATGGCGGAAGGTGAGATGGCCGTGATGCCGGCAGCCTCCCGGTCCGCAAATGCTTTGCGTCGGTGCGGTCTCGATGATGCCGTCGAAATCCGGGTCGGAACTGGTAAACGTCCAGATTGCAGTCCATTGCACCATCTCGCGCTTAGGGTCATCCGCCTCGTAACCGACTTGACGGCCAGCCATGCTGATGAAGATACCGGTCCCGGTCATTTTCTTCTCCGCCGCCGACAGGGGTGGAGAGATAGCGGCTGGTCCAAGGATCAGTGCGGCGAGCAGGATGCGATGGACATGGAACTTCAGGCGAAGCATTGTCATGAGGGCTCCTTGTTCTGTCGACTTGCGTTCCAACCCGCAGCACAAGGCCGCCGGTCACGCACCGTCAGACTCTCATCTACCCCTACGAAACGAGAATGACGAACGACTCATCTGGGAAGTGAACTGGTTCACATCTCCCTTTCCACCGACTCCCTGCAGGACTGGTACCCTAACGGCGATCGCATGGCCCCCACCCGATATGCTCATCGAACCGTCTTCCACTGACCGTATCGCCGCCTCCATCCCCGATGGCGCCCTGCTCGCCATTCCCAAGAGCGCGGCCGGCGTATCCATGACCGTCACGCGCGGGCTGGTGCGGCGCGGCGCGCGTGGTCTGC
>JAHCKU010000439.1 GCA_026125625.1 Burkholderiales bacterium
TCGACTCCGACACCGGCTCCGCACCGTCCAGTGCGCCTGCCGCGCAAACGAAAGTCGGCATGGCAGCAGGTCCCGCCTCGGCGGAGCTGAGATCGTATGCCGTATGGGATGCAGGCACGCGCTGGTTTCACTGGATCAACGTCCTGTGCGTGATCGCGCTCGCGGCGGTGGGATATCTGATCCTGCAGGCCAGAGGGCTGGGCATTCCCGACACCGGCAGAGCAAGCTTGAAGACGATTCACACCTGGATCGGCTATGTATTCGTGGTCAACCTGCTGTGGCGGATCGTATGGGGATTTCTCGGCAACCGCTACGCGCGCTGGCGCGCGCTGCTGCCCGGTGGCGCCGGCTATCTGCGGGCGCTGCGCGACTACCTTGCCGCCCTGCGTAGTGGTCAGCCCCGGCATTACCTGGGGCACAACCCGGCCGGGCGGATCGCGGTGATCGTGCTGCTGGCGCTGCTGATCGTGCAGGCCATCACCGGCCTGATCCTGGCCGGCACCGACATCTTCTACCCGCCGCTCGGATCGTGGATCGCGCAGTGGATCGCCGCGCCGGGCGTGGATCCTGCCACGCTCATGCCCTATTCACCCCAGCAATACGACGCAGCGGCCTACGACAGCATGCGCGCGCTGCGCAAGCCGTTTGCCGTGGTGCATCTGTACAGCTTCTATGCACTGATGGCGATGGTGGTGCTGCACGTCACTGCCGTGGTGATCACCGAGCTGCGTGAAGGCAGCAGCATCGTGTCGGCGATGTTCACCGGGCGCAAGATCATGGCCGGGCGTCCGGAGGACGAGGAACCACGGCCCTGACGCTTGGTGGCCGACGGCAGCGCAGCAGACTGCCTTCAGCTCTTGCGGCGCGTCAGCAATCCCACCGACTCCTGCGGCGGATGGCGGCGCAGCCCTTCCTCGTTCGGCTCGGTGCCCCAGCCGGGCCGATCGGGCATCACCAGATGACCGTCGACGAATTCGGGCAGGTGGGTGAACAGCTCATGGTCCCACTCCGGACGATCGATGTCGGTTTCCATGATGCGCAGGTTCGGCACCGCCGCGCAGAAGTGTGCGTTCATCATGGTGCACAGATGTCCATAGAAGTTGTGCGGGGCGACATTGACTTCATGCGCATCGGCGGCCGCTGCGATCTTCATCGACTGCCATACGCCGTTCCAGGGTGTGTCGATGATGGCCACGTCCATCGCCTGCTCGCGGAAATACGGGAGGAACTCGCCCAGGCCCAGCAGCGTTTCGCATGAGCTGATCGGATGCGGGCTGTGACTGCGGATATAGCCCAGCGCCTGCGGATTGAAGGTATCGATCTCCACCCAGAAGATGTCGAGATCGGCGATGGCGCGCAGGATTTTGAGGTAGCCCTCGGTCTTGGCGTTGAAGTTGAGATCGAGCAGGATGTCCACGTCCGGCCCGGCGCCCTCGCGCAGCGCTTCCAGATGCATGACGATATTGCGCAGGAGATTGCGCTCGACGTTGAGTCCAGGCTCGAAGGGCACGCCGAAACCCGGTCGCCAGCTCTTGGGATTTCTGCCGTCGGCGTCGTACAGGAACAGATTGGTCTTGAGCGCGGTGAATCCCTTCTCGCGCACTTCCCGCCCGAGCGCCTTGGTCCCGTCCAGATCGGTGATCGCCGGCTTGTACACGTGCGACATGAGGATGCGCCAGGTGGCGCAATGCGACCAGTACACGCGGATGCGATCGCGAATCCTGCCGCCGAGCAGCTCGTATACCGGAACGCCGAGGCCCTTGGCCTTGGCATCGAGCAGGGCATTTTCGATTGCGCCCATGGCCAGGGCAACTACGCCGCCCGCAGCCGGCCGGGTGATGGTGTACAGCTCGGTGTAGATGCGCTCATGCTCGCTCACCTCCTGGCCGATCAGGCGTGGCGTCAGGCGCTGGATCACCGCGCCCACGCCGGGGGCACCGAAACCTTCGTCGAACTCGCTCCAGCCGACGATGCCGGTGTCGGTCGTGAGCTTGACGAAATGGTAGTTGCGCCAGCCCGCATCGCAGGACAGCGTCTCGACGTTTTTGACTTTCATCTTTGATCCTCCCCCTGAGCGGGCGCATTTGGCCGCAAAATGTATGGTCCGACAAACAACGACGAGGAATGTCGATGACCTCCGGCTTCGATTATACGGACCTGCTCAAGCCCGACCTGCCTCCGCCTGCCGTGAAGTGGAACGGTTTTCCGAAGTACAACTTCGTGGGCGGGCACAACGACGCGGACAGCGTGCCGGTCGCCGGGCTGGTGGAAGCAGCCACGCGCGTGCTGCAGCGGGAGGGCAGGAATCTGGCCACCTATGGCATGCAAAGCGGGCCGCTGGGCTATCGCCCGCTGCGCGAATTCATCGCCGCCAAGCTGGCGCGGGACGCGGGCATCCATTGCTCGCCCGATGAGGTGCTGATCACCTCCGGATCCCTGCAGGGCCTGGACCTGGTCAACGCCGTGCTCCTTTCTCCCGGCGACACGGTAATCATCGAGGAGATGACCTATGGTGGCGCCATCACGCGCCTGCAGCGCCTGGGCGTGGACATCGTGGGGGTGCCGGTCGACGGCGATGGCCTGAGCGCCGTTGCCCTGGACGATATGCTCACGCAACTGGCCGCGCGCGGGGTGCGACCCAAGTACATCTACACCATTCCCACGGTGCAGAATCCGTCCGCGACCGTGATGAGCGAAGCACGCCGGCGCGAGCTGCTGCAGATCTCCAGCCGGTTTCGCGTACCGATCTTCGAGGACGAGTGCTATGCCGATCTGGTGTGGGACGGCCGCCGGCCGCAGGCGCTGCGCGGCATGGTCGGGGACGACCAGGTGGTGCACATCGGCTCGTTCTCCAAGTCGATCGC
>JAHCKU010000044.1 GCA_026125625.1 Burkholderiales bacterium
GATCACCCGCCGGAACGTCTGCCAGCGGTCGGCGCCGAGCGTGGCGGCAGCCTCCTCCAGCTCCGGCTCGAGATCTTCCAGCACCGGCTGCACCGTGCGCACCACGAACGGCAGGCCGATGAAGGTGAGGGCGACGACGATCCCCAGCGGCGTGAACGCGACCTTGATGCCGAGCGGCTCGAGATGCTGTCCGATCCAGCCGTTGCCGGCGTAGACCGCCGTCAGTGCGATGCCGGCCACTGCTGTGGGCAGGGCGAAGGGAAGATCGACCAGGGCATCCACGATGCGCCGGCCGGGAAAGCGGTAGCGCACCAGGACCCAGGCCACCAGCAGGCCGAACAGCGCATTGAAGGCGGCAGCGATCAGGGAGGCGCCGAAGGACAGGCGCAGCGAAGCCAGCACGCGCGGCGCGCTGACGGTGGCCCAGAACGCCTGCCAGCCGAGGGTGGCGGACTTGAGGAAGGTGGCCGACAGCGGGATCAGAACGATCAGCGACAGGTACAGCAGCGCGAAGCCCAGCGCCAGCCCGAAGCCGGGCAACACGCTGGGCTTGTTGCGGACGCGGAAGGGCGTCGATCCCAACGGCATCGCGGCGGAATGCGTGGCAGCGGACATGCTTTCAGCGCGCTCCGGTCAGCAGTTGATCGAGCACGCCGCCGTCGTCGAAGTGGCGCTTCTGCGCCTGCTTCCAGCCGCCGAACATCTCCTGCACGGTGAACAGCTCGAGCGTCGCGAACTTCTGCTTGTGGCGTTCGGCTACCTCGGGATGGCGTGGGCGGAAATTGTGGCGCGCGACGAAGTCGCGCGCGCTGCGATCGTCACCGCCGCTGCCGATGACGTAGCCCCACGCGGCCAGATAGCTGTAGCGCCCGTTGCCGGAGGTCTTGGGATTGGGAATGATGACTTTCACATCGGCACGCACCAGGTCGTCCCAGTCGCGAATGCGCTTAGGATTGCCCTTGCGCACCAGGAACACCGTGATGGAGGTGTAGGGCACGCTGTCGTGGGGCAGGCGCCTGGCCCAATCGGCCGGGATGAGACGGCCGCGTTCGTGCAGCAGGTCAATATCGGTCGCCTGGTTCATGCTGATCACGTCGGCCTCCAGTCCGTCGGCCACCGCGCGCGCCTGTTTGCTCGATCCGCCGTGCGACTGCTTCACCGTCACGCTCTGGCCGGTCTTCTCCTTCCAATGGCGCGCGAAGGCGGCGTTGTAGTCCTTGTAGAACTCGCGCGTGACGTCGTAGGAGACGTTGAGCAGGGCGCTCTGCGCAGCCGCGGGATCACCCGCCGCGGCCATGCCCAGGCAGACGACCAGGCCGCACAGCCAGCGACCGATGCTTCGGGGCGAGGTGACACGGGCGCCGGCATTCATGAGAGCGTCCTGCGCACGACTACATGGCGTGGAGGCCGCTGCATACCGCCCGGGCGTGAAACAGGGAGGCATCTCAGCCGCCCGGCTTGTAGATCTGGTCGAACACGGCACCGTCGGCGAAGTGCGTGTTGTGCGCCTTCTGCCAGCCGCCGAACACTTCATCGATGCTGAACAGCCTGACCTGGCTGAACTGTCCCGCGTAGCGGGCCGCGACCTCCGACAGGCGCGGGCGGTAGAAGTGGCGTCCGACGATATCCTGTGCCTCCAGCGTGTAGAGATATTCGAGGTAGGCCTGCGCCACCTTGCGCGTGCCCTTGCGCTCGACCACCTTGTCCACCACCGCCACGGGTGGCTCAGCCAGGATCGACAGCGACGGCGTGACGATCTCGAACTTGCCTGCGCCCAGTTCCTTCTCCGCGAGCAGAGCCTCGTTCTCCCACGAGATGAACACGTCGCCGATGCCACGCTCGGCAAACGTGGTGAGGGCGCCGCGCGCGCCGGTGTCGAGCACGGGCACGTTGCGGTACAGGCGCTGCACGAAGGCGCGCGCCTTTGCCTGGTCGTTGCCCGAGGTCCGAAGTGCGTATCCCCACGCTGCCAGATAGTTCCAGCGCGCCCCGCCGGAGGTCTTTGGGTTGGGCGTGATCACCGCCACGCCGGGCCTGACCAGATCCCCCCAGTCCCGGATGGCCTTGGGATTGCCCTTGCGCACCAGGAACACGATGGTCGACGTGTAGGGCGCGCTATTGTGTGGAAGGCGCTTCTGCCAATCCCTGGGAATGAGTCCTGCGCGCTCGTGCAGCGCATCGATGTCGTAGGCCAGCGCGAGCGTGACCACGTCCGCGTCCAGCCCGTCGATGACCGATCGTGCCTGCTTGCCGGAGCCGCCATGCGACTGGCGGATGTTTACCGTTTCGCCCGTGGACGCCTTCCAGTGCCGGGCGAACGCCTGATTGACTTCCTTGTACAGCTCACGCGTCGGATCGTACGAGACGTTCAACAGCGTGGTATCCGCATGTCCCGACGGAGCGACCGCGCACGTGATCGCGATCGCCGCGACGGCCAGCGCGCCTTTGATCTGCATTGTCGTCACTCGAGGATGATTCGGGCGAGGCACACGTGCCCGGGACGAACAGTAGCGGAAGGATTTGGCGGCTTAAAACGAATTTGATCTTCGTTCCTAATATCCCGTGGTTATTAGGAGCTTCACCGGCTGGCACATGGAAGCGGATCCGGAAGCCCCGCATGGGCGAGCTGGCAGGCGCCGTCGCGAACCGCCTGCCGCCACCCGACTCGCCCTACAATTGCCGCGTGCGCCCGTCCGCTTCCGACTGAGTATCTCCGGCGGCCGGGACAGCGCCGGATCGATCAAGGAGAAACGTTTGGAATCAGCGCAGGATGATCTGCTGGAGGCTCGCTACCGGACCCTGCTGGAGCATGCGCCGGAGGCGATCCTGGTGTTCGACGCCGGGGTGGACCGGGTCGTCGATGCCAACCAGAATGCGCTGCGCCTGTTCGGGATGTCGCGCGAGCAGCTCTACCGCATGCATCCAGTGGATCTGTCCGCGCCGATCCAGTCGGACGGCCGCCAGGCCGGGGAGCTGGCTGCTGGCTACATCACCGCTGCGCTCGGGGGCGGTGCACCCGTGTTCGAATGGGTTTATCGCGATGCCGCGGGCCAGGACATCGGCTGCGAGGTGCACCTGGTGCGCCTTCCGCACGCGACGCGTGCGCTGGTGCGGGCCAGCGTCATCGACATCGGCGAGCGCAAGCGCATGCTCGCGGCCTTGCGCGATTCCGAGGCGAAGTTCGCGACCGTGTTTCGCAACTGCCCGGAAGCCATCTCCATCACCACCGAGAAGGACGGCCGGTACATCGAGGTCAACGAGGCGTTCGAGCGCATGACCGGCTTCACGCACGAGGAGGTGGCGGGCCGCTCCGCGCTCGACCTCGGCCTGTGGGCCGACGGGCTCGAGCGCAAGGTATTGATGGGGCGCCTGGAACGCGAGGGCCGGGTGGAGAACTACCATGCCCACCTGCGCCGGCGCGAAGGCGAGCTGCGCATCCGCCAGTTGTCGGCCGAACGCGTCGAAGTCGAGGGACGCCCCTGTCTGGTGGTGATCAGTCGCGACGTCACGCAGCAGAGGCGCCTGGAGGACGAGCTGCGTCTGGCGGCGCGCGTGTTCGAGAGCACGGACGAGGGCATCGTGGTGACCGATCCCGCCGAGCGCATCATCGCAGTCAACCCCGCATTCGAGCAGATGACCGGCTACCGCGAAGATGAATTGCGCGGGCAGCGCCCGACCATGCTTGCCGCCAAACGCCATGACCCGCGCTTCCTTTCCCAGCTGTGGGAGAAGGTGCACCACACCGGACGCTGGCAGGGTGAGCTGTGGGCGCGCAGCAAGAGTGGTGAAGAGGTGCCCTACCTCATGACCATGAGCGCGGTGCGCGACGACGAGGGCGCGGTGATCAACCACGTAGGCGTGATGCGCGACATCTCGCATATCAAGCGCTCGCAGGAGCAGCTGGAGTATCTGGCCAATTACGACGCGCTCACCGGGCTGGGCAACCGCAATCTGTTCATGTCGCAGCTCAAGGTCGGACTGGACCGGGCGGCGCGCCATCACCGCCGGCTGGCGCTGATCTTCATCGATCTGGACAACTTCAAGACCATCAACGACACCCTGGGGCACGACGTGGGTGATCTGCTGCTGGCCGAGGTGGCGCACCGCCTGAAGGCGAGCGTGCGCCAGGAAGACGTGGTGTGCCGCCTGGGCGGCGACGAGTTCACCGTGTACGTGGAGGATTTTGCCGATCCCGAAGCCCTGGTCAGCACCGCGCAACGTCTGGTGCAGTCGATCTCCGAGCCCTATCTCCTCGGCCAGCATCGCCTCGAAGTGACCGCCAGCGTCGGCATCAGCATCTACCCCAACGACGGGTCGAGCATCACCGAACTGATGAAGAACGCCGACACCGCCATGTACAAGGTGAAGGAGCACGGCCGCAACGGCTTCCAGTTCTTCCGCGAGGACATGAACGCGCGTGCCTTCGAGCGCATGGTGTTCGTGTCCGGATTGCGGCGCGCGCTGGAGGGCGGCGAATTCCGCTTGGTGTATCAGCCGCTGCTCGATCTGGCCAGCGGCGCGCCGCGCGGCGCGGAGTGCCTGTTGCGCTGGAAGCATCCGGACCTGGGCGAGGTGTCGCCCGGTTCGTTCGTGCCGGTGGCGGAGGAGACCGGCCTGATCCTGCCGATCGGTGAGTGGGTGTTCCGGCAGCTGACCGAAGAGATGCAGCGCATGGGCGATGTGCTGGGAGGGCGGGTGTCGGTCAACCTGTCCACGCGCCAGCTGCGCGATGCGAAGGTGGTCGACGGACTGCTGCAGGCATTGCAGTCGGCCGGTATCGACGCGGCGCGGCTGTCGGTGGACGTTCCGGAGAGTGCCCTGCTGGACGATTCGGAACGCACGGCGGAGTCGCTGCGACGACTGAAGTCGAATGGAATCGCCATTGCAATCGACGATTTCGGCACCGGCTATTCATCGCTGTCGCACCTCAAGCGCGTGCCCATCGACTGCGTGAAGATCGATCGCAGCCTGGTGCGCGACATCGGTGCGGATGCCGACGATGCCGCAATCGTCACCGCCATCATCACCATGTCGCGCAGCCTCGGACTGGAGGTGGTGGCCGAGGGCGTGGAAACCCGGGAGCAGGCGGAGTTCCTGCGCGCACGCGGCTGCACCGTGGCGCAGGGCTACTACTTCAGCCGCCCGCTCACGGCCGAAGGCATGGCCGAGTGGCTGAGCGCTAAGATGCCGACAGCGTCGCGTAGTACTGGGTGATGCCGTCGAGCACGAACTGCACTGCCAGTGCCGCCAGGATCAGGCCCAGCACGCGCGTGACGATGTGGATGCGCTGCTCGCCCAGTTGCATCATCAGCCATTGCCCGGTGCGCAGGATCAGCCACGTGCTGGCGTAGACGGCGACCGTTGCCGCGATGAGCGCGGCGATGTGCGCAGGCTGCCCGGCGGCCTGGTTGCCGAGCAGGAGGATCGAGGCAATGGCGCCGGGTCCGCACAGCAGCGGGATGGCCAGCGGAAACACGGCGACGTCGTCACCCTCGCGGCCGAACTCGCCGCGTTCCGGTCCCTGCAGCACCGGCCGATGCCCGAACAGCATGGGCATGGCAGTGGCGAACAGCAGGATGCCGCCGCTGATGGCGAAGGCATGCACGGTCACCCCGAGCAGCGCCAGCAGCGGACGCCCGGCCAGCAGGAAGAACAGCGTCACGGTCAGCGCGATCACCACTGCGCGGCCGAGGGTGGCGCGGCGAGCAGCGCCCCCTTGCTGGCCGGTCATGGCGACGAACATGGGCGCCACGCCCACCGGATCGACCACGACCAGCAGCGTGACGAAAGCGGTGAGCGTGAATTGCACCAGCCCGTTATCCATGGTCGTGAACGTCGCAGTCTGCGGACGCGGTCGATGCCCGCCATAATCTCAGACTCCTGCAAGCGGCGCAGCCAACCAGCGGTGTGACAGATGCCCAGACCCATGACCAGCGGTGCCCTCGCGCACCTGCGTATCCTCGATCTCAGTCAGGTCCGTGCAGGGCCGACCTGCGTGCGCCAGTTCGCCGATTTCGGGGCAGACGTGATCAAGATCGAATCGCCGCCGAGCGCAGGGCGTGCCGAGCTGATGACCGGACCACGCCTGGGTGCGGACATGCAGAACCTGCATCGCAACAAGCGCTGCCTGACCTTGAATCTCAAGAGCGAAGGCGGCCTGGGCGTGTTCCGCAAGCTGGTCGAGACCGCCGACGTGGTGGTCGAGAATTTCCGGCCCGACGTCAAGCACCGGCTCGGCATCGACTACGAACGGCTGGCGGCGATCAATGCACGCATCATCCTGGCCAGCATTTCCGGTTTCGGCCAGGACGGTCCCTACCGCGATCGTCCCGGCTTCGATCAGATCGCGCAGGGCATGAGCGGTCTGATGTCGGTCACCGGCCATCCGGATGGACCTCCGACACGCGCGGGCGCAGCCGTGGTGGACGTGTCGGCAGGGTTGTTCGCGGCGCTCGCCATCATGACCGCACTGCTCGAGCGCGAGCGCAGCGGGCGTGGCCAATGGGTGCAGTCATCGCTGCTGCACGCCGGCGTGGCGCTGATGGATTTTCAGGCGGCACGCTACCTCATCGGCGGTGAAGTGCCGCAACCGATGGGTAACGACCATCCCACCAGCATGCCGACCTCGGCCTACCCGACGCAGGACGGCTACATCAACGTCGCCGCCACCGGCAGCCAGATGTGGCAGCGGCTGTGCACCGCCATCGGCCGCGAGGACCTGCTGTCGCGTAGCGAATTCGGCGACGATGGCCTGCGCGCGAAGAACCGGGTGGCACTCAACGCCGAGCTGGCACAGGCGCTGCGCGCACGTCCCAGCGCGTACTGGATCGAGCAGCTCAACGCCGCCGGCATTCCCTGTGGGCCGATCTACGGGATGGACGAGATGTTCGCAGATCCCCAGGTGCAGCATCTGGGCATCGCCGAAGCGGTGACGCATCCCCGCCTCGGGGAGATCAAGGTGGTGGCGAACGCCGCGCGCCTGTCGCGCACGCCACCGCAGGTCGCCTCTGTGCTGCCGGATCCCGGCGCGCACAACGAGGAGATCCTGCGCGAGATCGGCTACGACGATGCGCACATTGCCCGGCTGCGTGCCGAGGGCGCGATCTGATGGTTTTCGCCTCTACAGGGCACGACGCCTCGCGACCCCTCTCCCTGTCCCTCCCCCGCAAGGGGGGAGGGGACTTTTGCGGAGATCGTCCGATCGGGAGATTTGGCCTGTCAGGTTTGTGTTGGCATGGAGTCCATACTGCTCCCTCTCCCTTGATGGGAGAGGGTTGGGGAGAGGGTGATGAGTAGTAGTGAGGCAAGGTTGATGGTCGAGCGCGACGGCGCGATCGGACGGGTGGTTTTCTCCAATCCCGGCAAGCACAACGCCATGACGCTGGACATGTGGCGCGGCGTGCCGGCCGCGCTTTCAGAGCTGGATGGCGACGACGCGGTACGCGTCATCGTTCTGGAAGGTGCCGGCGAGCGCGCCTTCGTGTCTGGCGCCGATATCTCGCAGTTCGAGTCGATCCGCCTGGACCCGCAGGCGCGGCGCACCTACGACGCCACCGTGGATGCCGCCTACTTCGCACCGGCACGCTGCAGCAAGCCGGTGCTGGCCAAGATCCGCGGCAATTGCATGGGCGGCGGGCTTGGCATCGCCGCACATTGCGATGTGCGCATCTGCAGCGAGGACGCACGCTTTCGCATGCCGGCCGGCCGGCTCGGACTGGGATATGGGCTGGACGGCGTCAAGCGCTTCGTTTCCCTGATCGGTGCGCAGAACACGTTCGACCTGTTCTTCTCCGCTCGTGTGGTGGACGCACAGGAGGCACTGCGCATGGGCTTCGTCGCACGCGTGGTGCCGGTCGAGCTGTTGGAGCAGACGGTGGCGGAGTGGGCGGGACAGGTGGCGGCCAATGCACCGCTCACCTTGCGCGCGCTCAAGGCTTCGGTCAATCTGCTCCTCTCCGGCGCGGGGCAGGGGGACGTCGCCGGCGTGGAGGCCGCCATCGAGCGCTGCTTCGAGAGCGAAGACTATCGCGAGGGAATCCGCGCGTTCCTGGACAAGCGGGCGCCGCAGTTTCTCGGCCGCTGAAGGAAGAAACGCCCGTGCGATAAAAAACGGGGACCCGCAGGTCCCCGTTCGATTCATCGACTGCGCGGCTCAGGCCGTACGCTTGCCGATGTAGCCGTAGTAGGCGTTGTTGCGCTCGCCGCCGGTCTGCTCGTAGATCTCCTTCATCTGCGCGAGCTTGTCGTTGCCCAGCTGCTCGTACTCGGCGCGGATCTTGTAGTTGTACAGGCGCGCGGAGTTCTCGCCGAAGATCTTACGCTTGACCTTGCTGTCGGCATCGCCGAGCTTGGTCTTCCAGCCATGCTTCTTCATCATATCGTCGGGAATCTCGAGGCGGCGGAAGGCCTCGATCTGCCATTGCGGTGAGCCGTACCACACCGAATCGGTGCCCCATACGACGTTGTCTTCGCCCAGGCCGTTGACCAGCGCACCGACCACTGCGGCGGCAAAGCGCGGGTTGGCGACCGCACAGGTGGCGAAGGTGGTGCCCAGCTCGCCGTAGACGTTCTTCACGCCGTGCTGCTCGCGCATGCGCGCCAAGTCGGTGACCCAGCGGATCTCGCCGGTCTTCTCGAACAGGTCGAGCTCATAGGCGGGATCCTCCAGGAAGGGGCGCAGCGCGCCGTGGTAGATGATGAAGTTGAGATCCGGCCAGTCCTTGGCCGCCTTCGGCACGTCGTCGACGGTGGCATATTTCCACACGCCTGGCCACGACTGCTCGTAGTCGCGCGGCAGCAGGCCCTTGTGAATACAGATGTTGCGGATGCCGGACTTGCGCGCCTTCTCGTACCAGGGATAGACCAGCTTCTCGTCGTCCAGGCGCCAGGCCGTGCCCTTTGAGCTGGGGGCCAGCGGATCGCCGATGGTGTAGCCCTTCCACGAGTCGGGCTTGTAGTCGGAGATCGCCTTGTCCACTTCCTCCATCCAGTTGCCGCCGCTGCCGGGCGTGATCACTGTATGGGAAAACAGGCGGCGCGATCCGGCAACCTTGTTGACCGTGGCACGTGCATCGCGCAGCTGGTCGTTGAACAGCAGGTACCACTCGGGATCGTCGAAGGGTGCACTGGACAGCAGGGCGATCTTGGTATCGCTGTCCATGAAGATTTCTTTCAGGTAGTTTTCGAACTTGTAGCGCGCCAAGGTCATCGGCGTATCGGCCATCTTCGGGTTCCAGTGCTCGACCGCATACTTGCCCAGCCCGAGGATGCCTTCCTTGTCGAAATCGTCGCGCACGAAGTGGGTCTGGTCATCGAAGATGAACTGCTTCGACAGCCTCTTCGCCCGTGCATCCGATATCTCCTTGTCTGCTGCTTCGGCTTCGCTCACGTCCCATACCGGTCCGAACACCTTGTTCATGGCCAGGAACGCGGCGGCGAAACCGGACGCGGATTTCATGAAGCTGCGGCGATCGACGCCCTGATGCTTCGCGTACTTCTCGCAATACTCCTTGATCAGGCCTTCGACCTGGCGCTGCGCTTCGGTCTGCGGTGGCGGGTTATATTCGCCATTGGATACGATCTGGGTTGGTACCGGCGAGCGAAACGCGGCCTTGTCCGCGGGCTCGACTTCCTGCAGCTCCTTGTCCGACAACCAACCTGCTGGTCTTTCACTCATTTGGTGACTCCCCCACGTGTTGATTTGCTATCGACAACCGGTCCACGCAGCGATTCTCATTCACGGAGATACGGATGCGGAAATAACACGTTGCGTGCCGGAATGGCATCTTTCGCGTGGACAGCCCCGCCTGTCAAGAGATAGTCGATGCACGAGGTGGAGCATGCTTCCCGATTTCGTCCATGAATGGTTGTCGTGATGACCGTGCTGCCCGATCCGCGTTGCTATGCAACACCCACGCTTCATCCATATGTCGACCTGGCTGCAACGGGGGTGGAAGGGGATTCTTCTGTTGCGATGCAAACGCTGGTGGCACGCTATCGTGACGCCCTGATGCGTTCCGCTGAGGAGGAGATCCGTGCGTCGTTGAGTCAGGCGCCGACGCCTGCAATCCATCGCCGCCTGGCAACTGCGCTCGAGCGTGCCTTGACCGGCAGCGGCGAGGCGCCAGGGGCACGCTTGTTCGCGATCCCGGTCTTGCTGGTCATCGGCGGCCGCGGCGGTGCCGTCGTTCCCGGTGTGGTGCCTGACATCCAGCGCCTGCGCCAGGTGCTCGATCGCCATGGTGCACTGGGTCCGATGACGAGCTTCGGGCTCGGTAACGCGTTATGCGCGAGCGATGCGCTGGCGGCGATACCGTTCAGCCGCATTCACGCACTGGCGATGGATATCGCGCACGGCGCAACGGCGCTCGAACAGCTCGCGTTGCCGCCGGCGCCGATGCGCGTGCCTGCAGGCGACGAGATGGTCGAGCTGCGCTTCCTGGTGGGTGCTGCGGTCACTTCACCGCGCGCACCGTCGATCACGGAAACCGGCGCGGCGATCGCGAGCTGGGGCATGCCGTTCACGCACGAGTTGTCCGACCAGCTGCGGGTCGAGGGGGTAAGCCTGTTGCCGATCCCTCGCCCGCCGGCCGACGTATGGCCGGCGCAGGCGATCGGCATGATCACGCGCGAAGAGCTGGCGCTGCAGGTGTTCGTCAGCCGTGAGCTGCGGCGCCTGCGCAGCGAAGCGGGCGAGCCCGATGCAACGCTGGCCGCTCTGAGCTCGGGGGGCCTCGGGCTGCGCTTCACATCGCCGTTCATCGATGGCGGAGCGCGGGTTCACGAGCGCGCGCTGCATCCGTCCGAGGACTGGGACGAGGTGGTCGCCGGCGTGGTGCGGCTGCTGCAGGAGTGTCGGGTCGACGACATCCGCATGGAGCCGAACGTGCTCGAGGCCGCCGACTTTCGCGCTGGGCCAGCTGCTCTACGCTGATCGACTCACTGCGTCGTCGGCGCCGTTTCCTCCAGGAACAGCTGCACCTCGCGAAACAGCTGCAGGCGGTTGCGCTCCATGATGATCGTGTGCGTGCTTTCGCCGATCGCCACCAGGCGCTTCCACGGCGCATTCTCCAGCAGGCCGAAGATCGTCTGCGCCATGTATCCGGGCGTATCCTGATCCCACTCGCCGTAGATCAGCAGCGTGGGTGCGAGAATCGCCCCGGGATCGTAGTACGGCCGCTGTGCCGCCCAGTATTCACGTACGTCCTTCAGCACGCCATTGGGGGCGCGCAGCATGGGCGGATTCCACTTGCCGCTGTCGGGGTCGGTGGCCCAGGTCGCATCCGCCCACGCCTCGAACCAGCCCTCGGGAATGAGGTCCGCCTGCTTGTCCGCCGGTACACCGCTCAGCCAGCGCTTGTGCGCCTGGTCGCGGCCGACCTGGCGATAGGCGCCCAGCGGTCCGTCACTGCCAATCGGTGACGGGGTCTGCCGCAGCCATAGCGGGGCGTACAACACCAGCCGCTGGACCTTGTCCGGATTGGCGGCGGCATAGGTCGCCATGATCGAGGTGCCCCACGACCACCCGAGCAGATTGACCCGTTCCAGCTTGCGCCGGGCGAGGATGTGCTCGACGGCAGAGCCGACGTCGCGCAGCGCGACCGCGGTATCCACGATGGGAGCGTTCTGCTCCGCCGGTTGTGCCATCTCGGGCGGCCGCGTGGAGCGGCCGTAGCCGCGCAAGTCGACCAGATAGACGTCCCAGCCGTGACAGGCGATGTAGTCCATCCACGACATCCCGTCGAGCACCAGATCGAACGCCGTCTCCGACGGATAGGTGGCGCCGTGCACGTAGAGCAGGGTGCGCTGCGCGCTGAATGTCTTGAGATCGGCCGGGCGCTTGTTGCGCAGGTACAGGTCGATGCCCGGCGTGTCGGAGGCGATGGTGTAGCTTTCGCTCGTGAGGCTGCGGTCCGTGGTACCGGCCGCAGCGCAGGGCGTGGCCGCATGCGACGGAGACGCGAACGCAGCGAGCAGCATCGACAGACAGGTAATCAGGCGAAACATGACGTTTTCGTCCGTAACGAGGAAGACAGACGCGAGCATGCCAGATCGCGGCGCCGGACAGTATTTGGCCGCGCAGCGTTCAGTTGGCCAGGCAGCATTTAGAATGCGCCGATGGACGAGACAGCGGCACCCGGCGCCCATCCCTATGAGAGCCTGACCCCCGATCTGATCCTGGATGCGGTGGACAGCACCGGCCGGCGCAGCGACGGCCGCCTGCTGGCGCTCAACAGTTTCGAGAACCGTGTGTACCAGGTGGGGATCGAGGATGGCGAGCCGGTGATCGCCAAGTTCTATCGTCCGCAGCGCTGGTCGGACGACATGATCCTCGAGGAGCATGCGTTCGCCCTTGCGCTGGCGCAGGCGGAATTGCCGGTGGTGGCACCGCTGGACATCGAGGGCCGCACTCTGCATCGATTCGGCGGCTTCCGCTTCGCCGTGTACCCGCGCCAGCGTGGCCGCGCGCCGGAGCTGGAATCGCAGGACACGCTGCAGTGGATGGGGCGCTTCATCGCGCGCATTCATGCCATCGGTGCGCTGCAGCCGTTCGTGCATCGGCCTCGGCTGGAAGTGCGCACTTTCGGCGACGAGCCGATGGACTATCTGCTGTCGCATGGATTCATCCCGAGCGACCTGCGGCCCGCATACGAAACCCTGGTGCCGCAGCTGCTCGCGCGTATCCGTCAGGCCTTCGAGGAAGCCGCACCGTTGTCGCTGCTGCGCCTGCATGGGGATTGTCACCCCGGCAACGTGCTGTGGGCGGATGACGGACCTCACTTCGTCGATCTGGACGATGCGCGCATGGGTCCGGCAGTGCAGGACGTGTGGATGCTGCTGTCCGGCGAGCGCGAGGTGAGAGCCGAGCAGCTGCGCTGGTTTCTCGACGGGTACTGGGAGTTCGGCGAGTTCGACCTGCGCGAGCTGCGCCTGATCGAGCCGTTGCGCACCCTGCGCATGATCCACTACGCCGGCTGGCTGGCGCTGCGCTGGCACGACCCGGCCTTCCCCGCTGCCTTTCCCTGGTTCAACTCCCAGCGTTACTGGCAGGACCACATCCTCGCTTTGCGCGAGCAGGCAGCGGCGCTGGACGAGCCGCCGCTGGCCCTGCATTGATGCCGCCGCGGGCATGACCTTTGCGCAAGGCTGCCGGCGTGGACGTCGGGTGGGGTGCGATGGCCGGCCGGACTGTCGGTTAAGACAGGCTTGACGGCTGATTACCCCCTCATTACAGTGCTTTCGCCATTCGCCGACGGATAAGTTTTACAAGCACAACGCGGCGCAGCTCGACGGGCAGGGGGAAGGGGCTCGGAGGGGCAAGTGCCGACGGAGGGCAGGATGCTGTACGCGCTGCACGAGTTTCAGAAGACCATTTCCGCACCGCTGGTGGCCTGGATGGATACCAGCCATCGCCTGTTCAGCAGTCCATACAGTCCGCTCGCCTACACTCCCGTCAGCCGGCACGTCGCCGCCAGCGGCGAGCTGATCGCGCGGCTGATGCGCTCCTATCACAAGCCGGCCTGGGGCATCTCGCAGGTGTCCATCGGCGGCAAGGACGTAGCCGTGTCCATCGAGCAGGTGCACGCGGAGCCGTTCTGTCATCTGCTGCATTTCCGCAAGGACATGGCCGAGCGCGGTCCCAAGGCGCTGGTCTTCGCACCCCTGTCCGGACATTACGCCACCCTGTTGCGCGACACCGTGCGCACCATGCTGCGTGATTTCGACGTCTACGTCACCGACTGGGTGGACGCGCGCATGGTGCCGTTGTCCGACGGTGCCTTCCATCTCGACGACTACGTCGAATACTGCAAGCGCTTCATCCGCCTGCTCGGCCCCGGCA
>JAHCKU010000440.1 GCA_026125625.1 Burkholderiales bacterium
GCACGGCAGCCGGCTCACGCAATGCATCGATTACGTCGTCGAGAAGGATCTGGTCGACGTGGTGCTGGTGGCGTACAACTTCGCGCAGGATCCGAGCTTCACTGATCGTCTGCGTCACACCTTCCACTGGTCGGCGATCCAGAGTGACCTGGCGCCGGTGCTGAAGAAAGCCCGGGACAAGGGCATCGGCGTGCTCGCCATGAAGACGCTGATGGGCGCGCGGCTCAACGACATGCGTCCTTACGAGCGACCCGGCTCCACCTTCTCCAATGCCGCTTTCCGCTGGGTGCTCACCGGCGGCTATGCCGATGGGCTGCTGATCTCCATGACCAGCAAGGCGGAGATCGACGAATACCTGCGCGCCTCGGGCGAGGAGGCCGTGAAGCAGGGCGACCTGCAGCTGCTCGAGCGCTACGCGCAGATGCAGGCGGCCAGCTATTGCCAGAGCGCCTGCAGCGCCTGTGCCGGGAGCTGCCCGGAGAACGTGGCAATCGCCGAGGTGCTGCGCACGCGCATGTACGACGTCGACTACCGGCGGCCGGAGCTGGCGCGCAGCGAGTACGCAGCTCTCGGGGCTCCGGCTTCTACTTGTCTCACGTGCGCCCATCAGGCCTGCATGAACGCCTGTCCGGCGCAGATTCCGATCGCCACTTTCACGCGCGACGCCGCGCAGCGCCTGGCGTAACGTCAAACTTGTCCATGTTCGAGCCCGACCCGCTGGGCGGCGGACGTCGATCGGAGGCTGACCATGCTGCAGTTCTTCGCGCACTTCCTGTTCATCCTGGCCGCCTGGACCGTGGTCATCAAATATCTGTTTCCCGCCGCCTATGCAGTGTGGAACGGTGAGCCGATCGGCACCTACATCTACCTGGATTTCTGGCCGGTGGTGCATGTCTGGGTGGGCTGGGCGCTGCTGAACTGGCGGCGCTACTCCTTCGCCCTGGCCAGCGTCGTGTCGGTGGCCGAGATCATCATCATCGTGAGCAAGTTCGTGCTGTTCCTCTCGGCTCCGGAATGGACGATCTGGCGCACCAACTGGTTCATCAACAAGATCTTCGTGCTGGGCTGCTTCAGCCTGCTGCTGGCCTACCTGCTGTGGGCACGCTACGGCCGCTCACGTACGGCGCTGCCCGCCGCGACGTGAACGGGCAGGCGGCGGTCCATCTCCGCCTCGGCGCGACGCAGCCAGCCGGCCAGCAGCACCAGCGCGATCAGCAGATAGACCGCGCCCGCCGGCACCCACATGATCAGGCCGCCCAGCTGCTGGTCTTCGAGCGCGGTCATTCCCCATTGCGGCGCGCGTTCCCGATAGATCGGATACCACGCGCGCGGTGACAACGTCAGCAGGGCACCCAGCGCTGCACCGTACATGCCGGTGGTGAGCAGGTAGAGCGCTGCCGGAAGCGGCGCATGATCGGGGCGTCCGGGACGCAGCAGGGCCCACCAGAACAGCAGGGCGCTGAAGAAGAAGCTCGCGTGCTGCACGGTGTGCACTGCTTCGCTTTCCACGGCGGCCTGGAACAGCGCGGGCACGTGCCACACCCATAGCGCCGCGGCATGCAGCAGCCAGGCCGTGATCGGATGGCCGAGCCTACGCACCAGCGCCTGCAGCCCGCTCGCACGGCAGCCCCACCATGCGTACCGGCGCCAGGTCGGCGGCAATCCCCACAGGAAGGCGCCGAGCGGGCGTCCCGCCACCAGCAGCGGTGCGGCCAGCAGCATCAGCAGCTCGTGCTGCAGCATGTGCGCGCTGAACAGCTGACCACCGAGCGGATCGAGCGGCGAGAGCAATGCCACCGCCGTGGCCAGCCAGCCGGCGAGAAAGGCAACGGCACGCGCGTGCGAGATGCCGGCGCCCGGGTGCGAAGCGTGCCACAGGCGGCGCAATCCACGCGCATACAGCCAGCCCGTGACAGCGACCAGCAGCCACAGCCACCAGTCGTCGTTCCAGACCAGCCATACCTCCGCCCATGCCTCAGGTTCGCTGGTATGCGCGAGCGCACTGCCGGCGAAGCAGCCCGGCAGCGCTGGCAGGCAGCGACGCTGCAGGCGCTGGAACGCGCTCACGCGCATGGCGCAATGATCAGTGCCGGGAGCGCCACCCAGATGATGGCCAGCATCGAGAAGCTGGCGACACTGGCCGAGGTGTAGGTGAGGAAGCGCTGCGAGTCGCTGAAGTCGCCACGCCCGTGCATGGTGCGCAGATCGCGCAGCGCGAAACCGAGCACGGCGGCGCTGGCGAGCAGGGCCGCTGCCGTGGCGGCGGCAATGACCGCAGGAACCACCTCCCATCCGAGCAGCGTGTGCCGATGCAGTCCGCGTGCGCAGGAGACGGCATGTATGCCGTACACCACGGCGAAATGCCCGACCCACACCAGCAGGCCGGCGACCATGTTGATCAGCTCAGCGATGAAGCGGCCGAGGTTGCGGGGCTGTTGCCGAGGCAGGACGGTCATGCTTCAGCCCAGCAGGCGCGGCGAGAGGTGGACCACGGCCAGCGCGAGCAGTGCCTGCGCGAGGGTGTAGTACCACAGCAGGCGGGTGTTGTCGAAAGTGACCCGACGTTGCGCATGCAGCACGCCGGCCAGCGAACGTGCCACGGTGTACAGCCCCATGATGACGATCACCAGCGCGAAGAACGCCTGCAGCGCCACGATCATATACACCAGCGCGGCATAGGCATTGTCCTGCGGCCGCAGGTCGGTGCCCCACTGCGCCAGGAATTCGATCGCGGCGTGTGCGGCGAGCGCGACCACGCCGATGATCAGCACCGCGTTGAAGGCGGCGCCCGCCCGGCCGCGTGCGTGCAGCACGCGGCCGGCATGAAACGCGGCCACCAGACTCACCGCCAGCGCACCGAGG
>JAHCKU010000441.1 GCA_026125625.1 Burkholderiales bacterium
GCAGTGAACAAGGCGCAAAAGCTGATCGAGCGCGACAAGGTCACCTGCCTCATCGGTGAAGTCAGCTCCGCATCGGCGCTGGCCATTGCCGGGCAGGCGGCACGTGCACGCCTGCCCTTCTTCAACACCGGATCGAATTCGGATGCCCTGCGCGGACAGAACTGCAATCGCTATCTGTTCCATATCGAGGGCAGCAACACCATGTACACGAAGACCATCGGTACGTGGCAGAAGCAGAAGAATCTGATCAAGGGTGCGCGCTGGTACTTCCTGACCGCGGACTACGCCTTCGGTCATGACCTGTACCGTGTGTCGTCGCGCTTCCTGACCGAGAACGGCGGCATTATTCTGGCGAACGACATGGTGCCGACCAACACCGCAGACTACAGCTCCTACATCCTGAAGCTGCGCTCGCTCAAGCCCGACTACATCTATCTCAATCTGGCCGGCGTGGACCAGACCACCTTCCTCAAGCAGTACCGCGAGTACAACCTGCCGTTTCCGCTCACCGGCGGCGTCATGGACACTGTCTCCTTCTGGTCCGCGGGCCTGGAGAACCTGTCCGGGACGTGGCAGAGCCTTTGGTACCACGGCATTCCCAACAAGGACGCGCAGGCGTTCGCCAAGCGCTTTCTCGACAAGTACAAGCTGCCGCCCGACAACCAGGCATGGGGTGACTACATCGGCGTGCGCATCGTGCTGCAGACCATGGCGGAGACCAAGCGTACCGACGCCGCCTCCATCATCCAGCATCTCGAGAAAGGCGCCACCTTCGATCTGCTCAAGGATCGCAAGGGCTCGTTCCGGACCTGGGACCATCAGCTGCTGCAGGAGATGTACGTCGTCCAGGTCAAGGACAAGTCGAAGTCCAGGGACAAGTGGGATATCTTCGACATCGTGGAGTCGGTTCCCGGAGCCAAGGAATCGCTCGAGGTGATCCAGCCCACGCAGGCCGAGAACCCTTGCAGGATGGCGTAGTACACTGCCGGGCAGCAGGCTGCGATATGCCCGCTGCCCGAACTTCCTGCCCAGCCTCATGACCAGCTGCCCCAGTCCGCTGCTGCTGCAGCTGTTCTCCGACCCCTCCCTGCTCCCGCTGCTGCTCGAGCAGATCGTGAACGGGCTGCTGGTCGGTTCGTTCTACATCGTGCTCTCGCTCGGACTGTCGCTCATCTTCAGCCTGGGCGGCGTAGTCAACCTCGCACACGGTGCCTTCTATGCCATCGGCGCTTATCTCGCCTACGAGGTGGAGAAGCGGCTGGGCTTCTTCGGCGCCATGGTGATCTCGCCGGTGCTGGTCGCCATGATCGGCATCGCGATCGAGCGCCTGTTCCTGAAGCGCCTGTACGGCAAGGATCCCGCGCTCGGGTTGCTGTTCACCTTCGGCCTGGCGCTGGTGGCCGAGCAGAGTCTGCGCATGATCTGGGGTACCACCGGCCTGCCCTTCTCCATTCCCGAGGCGCTGCGCGGGCAGCTGATCCTGGGTGATCTGATCTACAGCTACTACCGTCTCACCATTCTCGCGGTGAGCGTACTGGCGGTGCTCGGCTGCTGGCTGCTGCTCAATCGCACGCCGTTCGGCCTGGTGGTGCGCGCCGGCGTGCGTGATCCGGAAATGGTGCGCGCCCTGGGCATCAGCCTGAACCCCGCCCTGGCGGCGATCTTTGCGCTGGGCGTGGGCCTGGCCGGACTCGCCGGTGTCATGTCCGCGCCGCTGGCCGGCGTGCAGCCGGCGATGGGTAGCGAGATCCTTACCGCGACCTTCGTGGTGGTGGTGATCGGCGGTCTCGGCTCATTCTGGGGTGTGGTGCTGGCCGGGCTGCTGGTGGGCGTGGTGCGCGGCATCACCGTGTTCGGCTGCCCGCCCGGTGCCGAGGCTTCCATGTATCTGCTCATGGTCCTGGTGCTGCTGTTCCGCCCGCGCGGACTGCTGGGCGAGCGCTTCGAGAAGTTCGAATAGCCGTCATGATCCCGCGCGCACCGCGTCACCCACTGGTACTGCTGGCACTGGGACTGATCCTGCTGCCGTGGCTGGTGCTCGCATTTGGCTTCACGTGGGGCGTGGCCACGGAGATCGCCATCTTCATGCTGGTCGGCCTGGGCTACAACCTGCTGCTCGGCTATACCGGCCTGCTGTCCTTCGGCCACGGCCTGTTCTTCGGCCTCGCGGCTTATTGCGCCGCGCTCACGCAAATCCACTGGTTTCCCGACAGCATGCTGCTGCCGCTGCTTGCCGCCGTGGTGTTCGCGGCGCTGCTGGGCGCGGTGATCGGCTTCCTGGTGCTGCGCCGGCGCGGCGTCTACTTCTCTCTGCTCACACTCGCCTTCACTGCGCTCACCTTCTACATCGTGTTCCGCTGGACCGATTTCACCGGCGGCGAGAACGGCCTCTCCGGCCTGCACCGCCATAGCATGCTGGGCCTGTCGCTGGACGATGCGCGCGTGTTCTACTACGTGACCGCGCTGATCGTCTTCCTGGTTGCCTGGCTGGTATGGCGCATCGTGCGCTCGCCGCTGGGCAGCGTGCTGGTGGCCATCCGCGAAAACGAGCAGCGCGCACGCTTTGCCGGCTATCCGGTGCATCGCTACAAGCTCGCCGCGTTCGTGGTTTCGGCGACCGTGGTAGGGCTGGGCGGCGCGCTGGCCGCATACCTGAAGCTGTTCGTCTCGGCCGACCTGGTGCACGTGATCTTCTCCGGCGAGATCCTGGCCATGACCATCTTCGGCGGCATGGGCAGCTTCCTCGGTCCGGTGCTGGGCGCATTCCTGTACCTGATGTTCCGCGAGCTGGTATCGGGCTATACCGCTGCCTGGCAGTTCTGGTTCGGGCTGCTGTTCATGGCGCTCATCCTGTTCTCG
>JAHCKU010000442.1 GCA_026125625.1 Burkholderiales bacterium
TGGCAGAAGGTCTGCGCCAGATCGCGCAGCTGCGCGACCCCATCGGCGAGATCACCGATCTCGCCTATCGTCCAAGCGGTATCCAGGTCGGCCGCATGCGCGTCCCGCTGGGCGTGGTCGCCATCATCTACGAAGCGCGACCGAACGTGACCGCCGATGCCGCCGGACTGTGCCTGAAGTCCGGCAATGCCGCCATCCTGCGCGGAGGATCGGAAGCCATCCGTTCGAACCAGGCCATCGCCGCCTGCGTACGTGAGGGACTGGCCGCAGCCGGGCTGCCGGAAACCGCGGTGCAGGTGCTCGAGACCGTCGATCGCGCCGCCGTCGGTGAGCTGATCACGATGACGGAGTTCGTGGATATCGTCGTGCCGCGCGGCGGAAAGGGCCTGATCGAGCGCATCGCGAACGAAGCGCGCATCCCGGTCCTCAAGCATCTGGACGGCATCTGCCACGTCTACATCGACGAGCACGCCGACCCGGACAAGGCGCTCCGCATCGCCGACAACGCCAAGACCCAGCGCTACGGCACCTGCAACACCATGGAAACGCTGCTCGTGCATCAGGCAGTGGCCGACCGCATGCTGCCGCCGCTGGCGCGCGTGTATCTGGACAAGGGCGTGAAACTGCGCGGCTGCGAACGCGCGCGCCGGCACGTGCCGCAGATGCAGGCAGCCACGGAAGAGGACTGGTACACCGAGTATCTGGCGCCGATCCTGAGCGTGCGCGTGGTGGACGACCTGGATCAGGCGATGGAACACATCGCCGTCTACGGCTCGCAGCACACCGATGCCATCGTCACCGAGGACTACGCGCGCGCGCGCCGCTTCCTGCGCGAGGTCGATTCCAGCTCGGTGATGGTGAACGCCTCGACGCGCTTCGCCGACGGCTTCGAGTACGGTCTGGGTGCCGAGATCGGCATCTCCACCGACAAGCTGCACGCGCGCGGACCGGTCGGACTGGAGGGTCTGACCTCGCAGAAGTACGTCGTCCTCGGTGATGGCCATATCCGTCAGTGAATCCCGTCCGCCCCGACCGGGGCAACAACGAGAAGCCTTGAACTGCCAATGAGCAACGTAATCGAGGTGACAGTCCCCGACATCGGAGACTTCAAGGATGTCCCCGTCATCGAAGTGCTGGTCAAGCCCGGCGATACGATCGACAAGGAGGCATCACTGATCACGCTGGAGTCGGACAAGGCGACCATGGAAGTGCCGGCACCCGAGGCCGGCACCGTGAAGGACTTGAAGGTGAAGGTCGGCGATCGCGTGGCGCAGGGCGTCGTCATCCTCACCCTGGAAACCGCCGATGCCGCCGCGGGCGCACCCGCCGCCGCACCTGCCGCGGCTGCGCCCGCGGCGCGCAGCGAAGTCCGTGAAACCGCCCCCGCCGCTGCCGCGAGCCAGCCGGCGACGAGCGCAGCGGCACCGGTCAAGGGCGACGTCCATGCCGAAGTGCTGGTCCTCGGCTCGGGGCCAGGCGGCTACACCGCTGCGTTCCGCGCTGCCGACCTGGGCAGGCAGGTGGTGCTGGTCGAGCGCTACGCAACCCTCGGCGGCGTATGCCTCAACGTCGGCTGCATTCCGTCCAAGGCACTGCTGCACGCCGCGCGCGTGATCTCGGAAGCCGAGGAGATGTCGCACTTCGGAGTGAAGCTCGGCACTCCGCGCATCGAGCTGGACAAGCTGCGCGGCTGGAAGGACAGCGTGGTCGGACGCCTGACCAAGGGCCTGGCTGGGCTGGCCAAGCAGCGCAAGGTGCAGGTGGTGCAGGGCGTGGGCACGTTCACCTCCGCGCACATGCTGGAAGTGCGAAATGGTGAGCGCAGCACCAAGGTATCCTTCGATCACTGCATCATCGCCGCCGGCTCGCAATCGGCGCGCATTCCCGGCTTTCCATACGACGATGCGCGGCTGATGGATTCCACCGGGGCGCTGGAGCTGAAGGACATCCCGAAGCGCCTGCTGGTGATCGGCGGCGGCATCATCGGGCTGGAGATGGCCACGGTGTACGACGCGCTCGGCTCGAAAGTGAGCGTGGTGGAGCTGATGGATGGACTCATCCCCGGCGCCGACCGCGACATCGTCAGGCCGCTGCACAAGCGCATCGAAAAGCGCTACGAGGCGATCCTGCTGAAGACCAAGGTGACCAAGCTGGAGGCACTGCCCGAGGGGCTGCGCGCGACCTTCGAAGGCGAGGGCGCGCCGAAGCCGCAGGTGTACGACCGCGTGCTGCTGGCGGTTGGGCGACGGCCGAACGGCAAGGCCATCGGCGCCGAAGCCGCAGGCGTGCAGGTGAACGAGCGCGGCTACATCCAGGTGAACAATCAGATGCGCACCAGCGCGCCGCACATCTATGCCATCGGCGACATCGTGGGCGAGCCGATGCTGGCGCACAAGGCTACGCACGAGGGCAAGCTGGCGGCGGAGGTCATTGCCGGACACAAGGCGGCGTTCGACGCACGCACGATTCCATCGGTGGCCTATACCGATCCGGAGATCGCGTGGATGGGTCTGACCGAGACCGCGGCCAAGGCCCAGGGCATCGAGGTGGAGAAGGCGGTCTTCCCGTGGGCGGCGAGCGGACGGGCGCTGGCCACCGCGCGTGACGAGGGCATGACCAAGCTGCTGTTCGACAAGCACACGCAGCGCCTGCTCGGCGCCGCCATCGTCGGCCCCAACGCCGGCGAGCTGATCGCGGAGACCGTGCTGGCACTGGAGATGGGTGCGGACGCGCAGGACATCGGGCTGACCATTCATCCGCATCCGACGTTGTCGGAGACCGTGTTCTTCTCCGCCGAGATCGCCGAGGGCAGCATCACCGATCTGTACATGCCGAAAAAA
>JAHCKU010000443.1 GCA_026125625.1 Burkholderiales bacterium
CAGCCCCGGAAGCAAAGTTGGTCATGTTCTCACCTCAGGTCGATCGATTGAATCAGGTGGGGCGGATACCCGCCATTTCAAGCAGGTGCATCGATGGCATGGTGCCGGTCTCGCGGCACGAGAGCCCGGCACCATGCGGCGCGCTCACGATGCACCTATTGTGAATGCAAGGTGTAAGCCCGGCACGGCTCGGCGGAGAAGAAGGCCGAGTGCCGCTCCGGGCACTGGATGGTGCGGCGGGCGATGCCCGCCGGCATGGGTCGTCGTTCAAGCCGAGCCGGCGACCTTGGGCTGATCCGAGTAGATCAGGATCGGCTTCTGGTCGCCCGTGATGGTCCCATCGTCGATCACCACCTTGCGCACGTTGCTCATCGACGGCAGATCGAACATGGTGTCGAGCAGCGCCTGCTCCAGGATCGAGCGCAAGCCGCGCGCCCCGGTACGGCGCGCCAAGGCACGCCGTGCCACTGCGTGCAGGCCTTCCTGACGCACTTCCAGTTCGACCCCTTCCATCGCGAACATGCGCTGATACTGCTTGAGCAGCGCGTTCTTGGGCTCGGTGAGGATCTGGATCAGCGCCTCTTCGTTCAGCTCGTCGAGGGTGGCAACCACCGGAAGGCGGCCGACGAATTCCGGAATCAGACCGTACTTGATCAGATCTTCCGGCTCGACATCCTTGAGGATGCGACCAATGTCCTTGCGGTTGTCCTTGCTCCGCACCTCGGCACCGAAACCGATACCGCCCTTTTCCGAGCGCGCCCGGATCACCTTGTCCAGGCCGTCGAAGGCGCCACCGCAGATGAACAGGATGTTGGTGGTGTCGACCTGCACGAACTCCTGATTCGGATGCTTGCGCCCGCCCTGCGGCGGCACCGAAGCGATGGTGCCTTCCACCAGCTTGAGCAATGCCTGCTGCACCCCCTCTCCCGAGACGTCGCGAGTGATCGAAGGGTTGTCGGACTTGCGCGAAATCTTGTCGATCTCGTCGATGTAGACGATGCCGCGCTGCGCCTTGTCGACGTCGTAGTCGCACTTTTGCAGCAGCTTCTGGATGATGTTCTCGACGTCCTCACCGACGTAGCCAGCTTCGGTAAGCGTGGTCGCATCGGCCATCACGAACGGCACGTTGAGCAGCCGTGCCAGGGTTTGCGCCAGGAGCGTCTTGCCGGAGCCGGTCGGACCGATCAGCAGGATATTGCTCTTGGCCAGCTCGATATCGTCCTTCTTGCCGAGATTCTTGAGCCGCTTGTAATGGTTATAGACCGCAACGGACAGAATCTTCTTGGCCTGCTCCTGGCCGATCACGTACTGATCGAGGATCTCGCGGATTTCATGCGGCACCGGCAGGTCGGTACGCGCACCCTTGCCTGCCTGGTCACCCTGGCTCTCCTCGCGGATGATGTCGTTGCACAGCTCGATGCATTCGTCGCAGATGAATACGGATGGACCTGCGATGAGCTTGCGCACCTCATGCTGGCTCTTGCCGCAGAAGGAACAGTACAGCAGCTTCTCCGCACCCGGTTTCTCAGACATACGACTACTGGTCTCCGCAGTTCCCGATGGTGGCCGTCAGGCCGTCACTTCGGTCCGACTGGTGAGCACGTTGTCCACCAATCCATACTTGACTGCATCGTCCGCACCGAAGAAATTGTCACGCTCGGTATCACGTTCGATGGTCTTGATTTCCTGTCCGGTATGGCGAGCAAGAATCTCGTTCAGGCGCTGGCGAAGATACAGGATCTCCTTGGCATGAATCTCGATGTCCGTTGCCTGCCCCTGGAAGCCGCCCATGGGCTGATGAATCATCACACGTGAGTTCGGCAGGGCGAAACGCTTGCCCTTGGCCCCGGCCGACAGCAGCAGCGCACCCATGCTCGCCGCCTGGCCGATGCACAGGGTGCTCACGTCCGGCTTGATGAACTGCATCGTATCGTAGATCGCCAGTCCAGCCGAAACCGATCCGCCCGGGGAATTGATGTAGATCGAAATATCCTTCTCCGGGTTCTCGGACTCGAGAAAAAGAAGCTGGGCCACGATCAGATTGGCAGTCAGCTCGTTCACCGGACCGACCAGGAACACCACCCGCTCCTTCAGCAGCCGGGAATAGATGTCGTATGAACGCTCGCCCCGTGCGGTCTGCTCGACCACGATCGGCACAAGATTGAGAGCCTGCGTATCCATTCGATTCATGGTCCTTTGCTAGACACCCATCAGCTCGCCGAAGGGCACGCTCCGGCTGGTGAGCCTCGCGCGCTCCATGAGCCAGGACATGACCTGCTCCTCCAGCACCGAGTTCTCGACCTGTGCCATCAGCTCGGCGTTCTGCAGGTAGACCCTGCGCACATCCTCCGGCTGGTCGTACGACCGGCAGAGTTCGTCGAGCTTGCGCCCAACCCGTGCCTGGTCCACGGTGATGGCCTGTTCGCGGACGATCTCGCCGAGGATCAGCCCGACGCGCACGCGCCGTCGCGCCACCTCGTCGTAGGCCCCCGCGGCCTGCCCATCGGCAGCGCCCACGCTGCGCGCGGCCTCCGCCTGGAGGCTGGCTGCCTCACGCGACACCATGGTCACTGGGACATCCACGGGATTGGCCGCCAGCAGCTGCTCGATGAGCTGGCGGCGCATCTCGGCCTGCACCTTGGCAGCCGCCTCCCGCTCGAGGTTTTCGCGGATCAGGCGGCGGAATTCGGCCATCTCGCCACTGGCGATGCCGAAGCCGCGGATGAAGTCGGCGTCAACGGCCGGCAGCTCCATGGCCGCCACTTCATGGACGTGCACGTCGAAAGCCACTGCCTGGCCCCGCAGCTTCTCCTCGTAGTAGTCGCCGGGAAAGACCACC
>JAHCKU010000444.1 GCA_026125625.1 Burkholderiales bacterium
TCAGATCCGCATCGCCGGAGAAGCTCTGCAGCGCCTGTGCGAATTCGCGCAGGGCCGCACCATTGACGATCTGTACGGCATAGCCGAGCGCCACGCCCAGTGCGATGGCGAGCAGGGCGACCAGCAGGCGCAGCTTGTCCTGCAGCAGGGGACGGAACAGCAGCGCGGCGGGGAACATGGCGGGGTTGGTGAGTTGCTATTTGCGGCGTTCGGTTGGTCTTACCATCTCCGGCCCTCGGCTGGGTCTTACCACCCCGCCGCCTTCGGCGGCACCCCTCCTCGTATGAGGAGGGGAATACCTATGCCATCGTCTTCCCCTCCTCTTCGAGGAGGGGTGTACCCCTTCGGGGCATAAAGCCGCGCAGCGGCCGGGGTGGTGAAAACCCAGCCGAGAACGGTGCAGCCCAATGTCATTCCACCGCAAGCCGACGCACGAAGTCCGCCATCGCTTCCAGCGTGGCCTCCTTGCGATCCTTGTGCGGCGAGTGCCTGCACTCAGACAGCAGCACCTTCTCCACGGGGCCAGTGACCTGGGCGGCGACGGCATCGATCTGCGCCAAGGTGCCGTACTCGTCGTCCAGTCCCTGAATCAGCAGCAGCGGACAGGTGATCGCAGGCAGATAGCGCTCGATGTTCCATCGACGGAAATCCGGATGCAGCCAGATGTCGTTCCAGGCCCAGAACGTGGCTGCGGGATCGGCATGGTACTTGGCCATGCGCTGCGGCAGATCGGTCTCGAGAAATGCCTTGCGCGCTTCGGTGATGCCGCGCAGGGACAAGTCCTCGACGAACACGTGCGGCGCCATGGCGATCACACCACGTACCGCTCGCATGCCGGCACCGGCATGCACCAGGACGATGGAGCCGCCGTCGCTGTGCCCGATCAGCAGCGGCTGATCGATACCGAAGTGATCCAGCACCGCAGGCAGATGGTCGAGCGCTTCGCGCTCGAGATAGTCCACCCCGCGCGCAGTGCTCGAGTGTTGCGAATGGCCGTGTCCCTGACGCGAATAGACCACTGCGACACAGCCGCTTGCTTCCGCGACGCGATCGGGGAAGGTGCGCCACTGCTTGGCGGAACCGAGCCCCTCGTGCAGGAACACCAGCACCGGACGCCCAGGCGCGCCGCGCGCGGCCGCCGGGCGGATCCAGCGGTGCTCGATGCGCTGCCCGCCGATACTGGCGAATTCCACCGGCACGGTGGAAGCACTGTCCTGATTCATCGTGGAAGCCTTCGACTGGACGCGGCCACCGTCTCAGCCGCGCAGCTTGAAGCGCTGGATCTTGCCGGTCGCCGTCTTGGGCAGCTCGCCGACGAATTCGATCCAGCGCGGATACTTGAATGGCGCCAGGCGCGCCTTCACGTGCTGCTTGAGCTGTTCCGCCAGGGCAGCATCCGCGCGCATGCCGGCCTTGAGCACCACGAACGCCTTCGGCTTGATCAGGCTCTGCTCGTCCGCAACACCCACCACCGCCGCTTCCAGCACCGCGGCATGCGTGACCAGGGCGGCTTCGACCTCGAACGGCGAGACATACATGCCGCTCACCTTGAGCATGTCGTCGGAGCGTCCGCCGTAGGTGTGATAGCCATCCTCGTCTACGCTGTACTTGTCGCCTGCGCGGGTCCAGGCACCGACAAAGGTTGCCAGCGTTTTCCCGCGGTTGTTCCAGTAGCCGATGGCGCTGCTCGGCCCGCTGATGTGCAAATCCCCCAGCTCGCCGGCAGCGACGTCCTGACCGCCGTCGTCCACCAGGCGGATGCGATAGCCGGGTACCGGTTTGCCGGTGGTGCCGTAGCGCACATCGCCCGGGCGGTTGGAGAGGAAGATGTGCAGCATCTCGGTCGAGCCGATACCGTCGAGAATGTCGACGCCGAAGTGCGCGCTCCAGCGCTTGCCAAGCTCGGCCGGCAGCGCCTCGCCGGCGGAGGTGCACACGCGCAGCGCCACCTGCTCGCGTGCCGGCAGTTCGGGACTGGCCAGCAACGCGCCATACAAGGTCGGCACGCCGTAGAAGATGGTCGGCTCGAGCTGCGTCAGACGCTGGAATACCGCGGACGGAGTCGGTCGCTCGGCCATCAGCACGGCACCGGCGCCCACCGCCAGCGGAAAGGTGAGTGCATTGCCCAGCCCATAGGCGAAGAACAGCTTGGCTGCAGAGAACACGAGGTCGTCTTCACGGATCCCGAGGATCGGCCGAGCATACAGCTCGGCGGTCTGGATCAGGCTCAAGTGGATGTGCACCGTGCCCTTGGGCGTGCCGGTGGAACCGGACGAATACAGCCAGAAGCACGCGTCGTCACGCGTGGTCGGTGCAGGCGTGCAAGCGTCCGCGGCCTCGCGCATGAGCTGCTGCAGGTGCAGATGGCCGTGACCGTGGCTGCCGGAGACGATCACATGCTGGAGAAACGGCAGCTGGCCGAACAGCGGCCGGAAGGCATCCAGCAGCGGCTCGGAGACCACCAGCACGCGCGCACGGCTGTCTTCCAGCATGAAGCGGTATTCGGCGGTGGTGAGCAGCGTGTTTACGGCCACCGGCACGATGCCGGCCTTGATTGCGCCCAGGAACACACTGGGGAAATCGATACCATCGAGCAGCGCCACCATCACCCGCTGCTCCATCTGCAATCCGAGCGCGGTGAGCACATTGGCAGCGCGATTCACGCGCTGCGAAAGCTCGAGATAGGAATAGCGGCCGGCATCGTCGATATAGACGGTCTTGTCCGCGCGCCCTGCGCTCAGGTTGCGCTCGATCAGATCGTACGCGGCGTTGTAGACGCGAGGAATGTCGATGATCGGTGGGCTGACGCTATGATCGGCACGGCTGAGCATGACGCGG
>JAHCKU010000445.1 GCA_026125625.1 Burkholderiales bacterium
GCTTCTATCTGATTCTGCGGCCGGAAGACCGCACGACTGGTGCGCCGGATCCTGCGCAATGGATCGGGCCTCTCATGCAGCACCAAGGCCTGGACTACCGGGTATCACTGCTGAGGGCTGCAGCCTGGCACGGTGCGTCACATCAGGCAGCCATGGTGTTCCAGGTCGTGACACCGAAGCAATTGCGTGATTTGAATGTGGGGCGTCACCGGTTGCAGTTCCTGTATCAAACCGAGCAGGCGTTTACCACTGTCAACAAAAGAGACTACCTGGATCGCCTTAAGACTCCGGCAGGCTATGCCCAGGTCGCGGGCGTCGAACTCACCCTTCTGGATTGCGCTCGATACTCGCACGATGTCGGTGGCATCCACAGCGTGGCGCAGGTGACCAAGGACATTGGTGGAAAGGCCGACCCCCGCATTCTCGCGAAAGTGGCATTGGCCTATGAAGGATCGGTCGTACGCAGGTTAGGCTATCTGCTCGAACTGTCAGGTCACACCAAACCCTCGGACGCGCTTGCAGCGCAGGCCAGCAAGGCCAAGACCTTTGTGCCGCTGGACCCCGCAGTCGGACCACTCGTCCCTTCGCTGGCGGAAGCAGCAGAGAAGGTCGGTCGCTGGAAATTGTTGCTCAGCGAAGTCGTGGAATTCGATACATGATCCCGCTGGCCTACATCCAGGCTTGGCGAGCGCATGCGCCGTGGCCCGATCTGCGCCAGGTGGAACAGGATCTGATCATCTGCCGCACGTTGTGCGACCTGTTCTCCGCACCTGCGCTCGAAGACAAGATCGCATTCCGTGGCGGCACTGCCATGCACAAGCTGCTGTTCAAGCTGCCGCTGCGTTATTCGGAGGACATCGACTTCGTGCAGACACGCGCCGAGCCGATAGGCACCACGGTGGATGCGATCCGAGACGCTTTGTCATGGCTGGGCAAGTGCCAGCGGGAGCAGACTGGGCACTCGATGCATCTGACCTTCCGCTTCAACCCTGAAACAGATCAGGAAGCCGTTCTGAAGCTCAAGGTGGAGATCAATACCCGGGAGCATGACAGCCTGTACGGCGTCCGGGCATATCCATTCGCCATGGAAAACGGCTGGTACAGCGGCAAGGCCGACATCCAGTCCTTCGAGCCCGAGGAACTATTTGGCACCAAGCTTAGGGCCTTGCTGCAGCGGCGCAAGAACCGGGACTTGTTCGACCTGCACCACGGCCTTGAGCAACTCGCCCTCGACAACGACAAACTCATCGCCAGCTTCGAGCACTACTTGGCACTCGAAGGCAACCCCATCACCCGCGCGATGGCCGAACAACGCATGCTGCAAAAGCTCACCCGTAGCTTGACCGAGGACATCGCGCCGCTGCTCCCCGCAGGCATCGAATTCAGCGAAGCGCATGCCATTGACGCATTCAACCGTATCTGGACGCTGCTGATCAGCCGCATCAAAGGCGAAGCCTGGAAATCCAGCGCAGAGGCCATCGAACAACTGCGCGCCAAGAAACATCCGGCCTTGTTACCTGCGGACTGACCCATGGCTCTCAAGAAATCCGAACTCTATTCATCGCTCTGGCAAAGCTGCGACGCACTGCGCGGCGGCATGGACGCCAGCCAGTACAAGGACTATGTGCTGGTGTTGCTGTTCATCAAGTACGTGAGCGACAAGTACGCCTGCAAGCCCTACCAGCCGCTCACCATTCCGCCCGGCGCCAGCTTCGCCGACATGGTGGCGCTCAAGGGTAAGAGCGACATCGGCGACCAGATCAACAAGAAGATCATCGCGCCACTGGTGAAGGCCAACGAACAGCTTTCGCTGTCGGACTTCCCTGACTTCAACGACGCTGCCAAGCTTGGTACCGGCAAGGAGATGGTGGATCGGCTTACCGACCTGGTGGCTATCTTCGAGAACAAGGCGCTCGACTTCTCGAAGAATCGCACCGACGGCGACGACATCCTCGGCGATGCCTACGAATACCTGATGCAGCACTTCGCCACCGAGAGTGGTAAGAGCAAGGGCCAGTTCTACACGCCAGCCGAGGTGAGCCGCGTCATCGCGCAGGTGCTGGGCATCGCCACCGCGCCCACTACGCACCAGACCACCGTGTACGACCCGACCTGCGGCTCCGGGTCGCTGCTGCTGAAGGTGGCCGACGCAGCGCCGACCAAGGTGGCGCTGTACGGGCAGGAGAAGGACGCCGCTACCAGCGGCCTAGCGCGCATGAACATGATCCTGCACGACCAGCCCACGGCCGAGATCAAGCAGGGCAACACGCTGGCCGACGCCAAGTTTCGCGAAGGGAAGGCGCGCAACGAAAGCCTCAAGATCTTCGACTACGTGGTGGCCAACCCGCCGTTCTCCGACAAGCGCTGGAGCACCGGCATCGACCCGCTGTACGACCCCTGGCAGCGCTTCGAGGGGTTCGGGGTGCCGCCGGCCAAGCAAGGCGACTATGCCTACCTGCTGCACATCGTGCGCTCGCTCAAGAGCACCGGCCGCGCGGCCTGCATCCTGCCGCATGGCGTGCTGTTCCGCGGCAATGCCGAAGCCGACATCCGCAGTGCGCTTATCCGCAAGGGCTACATCGAGGCCATCATCGGCCTGCCGGCCAACCTGTTCTACGGCACCAGCATCCCTGCGTGCATCGTCGTCATCGACAAGTCCCGCGCGGCCGAGCGCGTGGCCGCTGGCACCGGCATCTTCATGATCGATGCCAGCCAGGGCTTCATGAAGGACGGTCCCAAGAACCGCCTGCGCGAGCAGGACATCCACCGCATCGTCGATGCTTTCCAGCGCCGGCAGGACGGGCCGCGCTACGCCCGGCAGGTGAGCCT
>JAHCKU010000446.1 GCA_026125625.1 Burkholderiales bacterium
CTCGTGAGCAACATGGTCGCCATGAGCTCCATGAAGGACGCCACGTACTGGCAGCTGCCCGCCGGAGCGCAAGCCGCGATCGTCGAGACTGGCCAGCCTGACCTCGGGGTTGCCCGTGCCCTCGCAGATCCCACCACAATGGATGAGTCGCGGTGTCGGCATAGATCGACCTATGCGGATATCCGCATAGGTGGATCTATGCCGACACCGCGACTATGCCGAAGGGGAACGCGGGTCTGCTTGTGTGGCGCGCCTTGAGCGGACCGGGTTGTCGGCATAGTTACAGGCTTTCGAGGAAGGCGAGGACCTTGTCGGCGGGCTTGTACCGGCCGGGCTTGGCGTGCAGGGGGGCCGCTTGGGCGAGGGCCTTCTCCTTGATGCTGATGTCGGCGTGAATGTAGGCGGTGGTCGAGCGGGGGCTGGCGTGACCGAGCCAGAGGGCGATCACGGAGGTATCGACACCGGCCTGCAGCAGCGACATCGCGCAGGTGTGGCGCAGCACATGGGGATGCAGCGCACGGCCTGCCAGGGATGGGCAGGATAGGGCGGCGGTCAGCGCGTGGGTGTGTACGCGTTGAGCGATCGCGTCACGGGAGAGCCGTCGTCCGCTGCGGGTGGCGAACAGCGGGTCTGTTCGGGTGCCGCCGCGTTCGCGGATCCAGGCGTGGAGCAGCGCCGCGATGTTCGCCGCGAGCGGCACGGCGCGTTGCCTGCGGCCCTTGCCCTGGCAGGTGAGGCTGGGCTCGGGGCCTAGGGTGATGTCGCCGATGTTCAGCCCGGTCAGCTCGGAGACGCGTAGCCCGGTTTGGATGGCCAGGGCAAGCATGGTCTTGTCGCGTCGTCCTTCCCAGCGGCTCTGGTCGGGCGCATTGATCAGGGCGTCCGCCTCAGCCTGGATCCGCCGGCCGGGTCGGTGTGGATGGCGGGTCGTGAGGGCCGAATGCTCCTGTGACCAGCGAGAATGGACTTGGTGACAGTCCCAGACCGCTGAGTTACAGGAGCACCGGTAGTGCGAGTTTCCCACAAGTTCTCCGCCGAGTTCGACGACGACAACCTGATTGCGGCCGGCGGGCTGGTGCCGGTGATGCTGCTGGCCCAGTCCGCAGGGCTGTCAGAGCTGGTCGATGAGTACGTCACGGTCGCGGGCAGCCGCGGGGCGAACGCCGATGTGAAGGTGAGCGCGCTGGTGGCGGGGATGGTCGCGGGGGCCGACAGCATCAGCGACATGGACCTGATCCGTCACGGCGGGATGAAGCGAGCGTTCCGCGAGCTGCGTGCTCCTACGACGCTGGGCACCCACCTGCGCGGCTACACCTTCGGGCACGTCAGGCAGTTGGACGCGATCGCCTCGCGCCTGCTGGTCGCGCTGGCTGCCCGAGTGCCGGGACTGGTGGCGGGCGCCGAGGAGATGGCCTACGTCGACATCGACGACACGATCCGCGAGACCCACGGCTATGCCAAGCAGGGCACCGGCTACGGGTACAGCGGGGTGAAAGGGCTCAACGCTCTGGTGGCCACGCTGTCCACCCCGACCGCGGCGCCGGTGATCGCCGGTATCCGGTTGCGCAAGGGCTCGGTGAAGTCACCGCGTGGGGCGGGAGCGATGATCGCCGAGGCGCTGGCTACCGCCCGGCGCGCCGGGGCCGGTGGCCTGGTCACGGTGCGCGCCGACAGCGCCTTCTACCAGCACGATGTCGTGGCAGCTGTTCGCCGCGGTGGGGCGCACTTCTCCATCACCGCGCGCATGGACGCGGCCGTGGTCGCCGCCGTCTCCCGCATCCCCGAGGAGGCGTGGGTGGGGATCACGTATCCCGAGGCGATCTTCGATGAGGCCGAGCAGCGGTGGATCTCCGACGCCCAAGTCGCCGAGATCCCCTACACCGCCTTCACCTCCCGTAAGAAGGCCAACCACATCGCCGCCCGGCTCATCGTGCGCCGCGTCAAGCGGCTCAACCCGCGCTCGGTGCCCCAAGGCCAGAGCGAGATGTTCGCCGTCTACCGGCACCACGCCGTGTTCACCGACTCCCCGCTGTCGATGCTGGCCGCCGAGGCCGCCCACCGGGACCACGCCATCATCGAGCAGGTCATCGCCGACCTGAAGAACGGGCCCCTGGCCCATTGCCCCTCCGGGGTGTTCACCGCCAACAGCGCCTGGGCCGTGCTGGCCGCGATCGCCTTCAACCTCACCCGCGCCGCCGGCGTGCTTGCCTCGAAGTTCCACGCCAAAGCCCGCACGGCCACGATCCGCGCTCAACTCATCTCCGTGCCGGCCCGCATCGCCAACCGCGCCCGCACCTGGATGCTGCACCTACCCCGGAACTGGCCCTGGCAAGACGCCTGGCACAACCTGATCGGCACCGCCAGCCCGCTCCCAGCAGCGACCTGACGACCAGCACCTGCCCCGACGAGAAGGAACCAAAGTGGAAAGGCCGGGCAGACCGGCAGATTCGCCGCACCCGTCCCCGGGGCCCACCATCATCCCCTACCCAAAACGCCGCTCAACACCCCCCGAAACCGGCTCGGCGGATCGAGGCTCAGTGGGCGCCGCCGTGGCGGCGCGAGTCGTTCCCGCAGATCATCGACCAGGCCAGCAACGACCGCACCCGGCCCATCCGCGTCGAGGTCCGCGAAGCAGACGGCTCAGTGTTCACCGACCTCATCACCGCACGACCCCGCCGTGCCCTGCCTGAGCCGGAGCCGACGGTCGAGGCGAAGCCCACGCCGGCCCTTCCTGTGTTCCATCAGGTCGAGGGCGACGGGTTCGTGCCCGGTGAGGATGTCGCGGTCGCGATCATCACCGGCCACACCGACGCCGCACACACCGGCA
>JAHCKU010000447.1 GCA_026125625.1 Burkholderiales bacterium
AGTCCGGCCAGCAGCAAGGCATTGCGATTGTCGGACACCCCTGCCGTGTTGTAGCCGACGGTGAACTCGTCACCGGCCGCGGCGGCACCGGTCAGCGAAACCCGGTAGCCGTGATCGACGCTGCCCGGCGTGGGGAACACCGGATTCTCGGTGCCGGGCGTGTAGGTGATGCCCGCCTCGATCAGGGTCGGCGCCGAAGGATTGGTGTTGTTGTAGATGGAATACTGGGTGGCGCTGGTGAAGCGGATCAGGATCGGCGGCGTGAGCTGTCCTGCAGTGGCGAATGCCGCGTTGCCGGTATCGACCACCACGCCGGCGCTGATGGTGGCCTTGCCGATGTTGTCGATGTCCGCTTCGGTACGGACGGGGGCGGCCGCCGCGATTTTGGCGGTGTCGCTGATGAGCCCGCCAATGTCGCGCGCGCCGTTGCGCGTGGGCTGGACCAGGAAGCTGTCGCCCGGCAGCACGGTGCCCGAGGCCACCGAGATGGTCACGCCGTCGATCGTCTGCGGCAGCGTGGCGAAGGTGTTCTGCGTCCCGTCGTTCAAGCGGGTGACGGTCCATGCGCCGCTGACGAACTGCACGCGATAGTCGCTGCCGGTGAGCGCACCGACGTTGGTGTTGCTCGCCGCCAGCACGGCGCTGCCATTGCCCTGGTTGGGCACCACGTTGGCCTGCGGCACAGCGAAGAACTCGCCGCCCAGGTTGCCTTCGAGATCCATGCCCAGCGCATGCTGATCGTTGAAGGTCTGCGCCAGCACGGTCGCCACCAGCCCCAGCTGGTTCTGCGCCCGGTCCAGCGTCTGGGTACGAAAGTCGAACAGGCCGCCCAGCGTTCCGCCTTGCAGATTCGCCGTCGACAAGGGAATGCGATTGCCGCCGGATACGTAGAACAGCCCGTAGTCCTGCGGGTTGTCCGCGGCCGGTCCGGCCTCGAGCCGGAACGCCTGTGCGCCCAGCACCAGGCTCTGGCCATTACCGATGAACACGTTGATGCTGCCGTCGGACAGGCCGATGGTGGATACGCGCACCAGCTTGTTCAGCTCGGTCACCAGTGCGTCGCGCTCGTCGAGCAGATCGTTGGGGGGTTTGCCGGGGTCGCCCTGCATCTGGATGATGCGCTCGTTCACGCTGGCGATCGCGCTGGCGAGCGTGGTGACCTCGGTCGCCACGTCGGAAATCTGGCGGTTGACCGCACCGCGCATCTCCGTGAAGCGGGCATCGAACGACTGGAAGCGTGCCACCAGACCCTGCGCGAGGCTGATCAGCTGCTGGCGCGAGGGCACCGACGAGGGATTCGAGGCGACGTCCTGCACGCCCGAGAAGAACGCCTGCAGGGTCGGCGAGAGCCCGGCGGTGGGATCGGCCAGCATGTTGTCGATCTGGCGGATCTGCGCACCGTAGGTATTCAGATAGGATGCCTGTGCCTCGGCCTGCAGCAGCGCGTTGTCCAGGAACTGGCTGTAGGCGCGGCGCACGGTTTCGACGGTCACGCCCTGACCGAAGAAGCCCGAGCCGGTCTGCAGCGGAACCTGGGTGCCCTGGATCGCCTCCTGCCGGTGGTAGCCGTCCTTGGAGGCGTTGGTGATGTTATGGCTGGTGACGAGCAACCCTGCCTGGGCAGCGTTGAGACCGCTCACGCCTATCTGGAAAATGCTCATCGGGATGATTCTCCTGCCTTGAGGGAGCTATCGGCTGCCTGCTCCTGATCTTGACTCACCCTGCCCTGCAGCTGTGACAGTTGTTTCACCAGCAGATCGGCCAGGCCCAGCCCGCCCTGCGCGCTGATGCCGCGCGCGAACTCCTGGTCCAGCAAGCCGGTGAACAGGCGGCTGCCCTCGTTGTCGAGCAGGCTTTCGCCCGGCACCGTGGCACGCATGCTCTTCATGGTGATCTCGAGCAGCAGCACTTCGAACTGCTGGGCCGCGGCCCGCAGCGCACCCTGCTCGTCGTTCTGGGCCATGCGCTTGAGCGCACCCAGGGCCTTGGGATCGGCGGTCAGGCCGTGCAGGAGCGGAGCGGGTTCCACGTCAGATGATCTCCAACTCGGCCTTGAGCGCGCCGGCCGCCTTCATCGCCTGCAGGATGGCAAGCAGATCCAGCGGCGTGGCGCCGACGGTGTTGAGCGCCTTGACCACGTCGCTCAGGCTGGCCGTTGCCGGGATCAGCAGCACCTGCGACTTCTCCTGTGCCACTTCGATCTGCGCCTGCCCGGTCACCACCGTCTCGCCCCCGGAGAACGGCGCCGGCTGCGACACCTCGGGTTGAACGCTGATGCTGATCGACAGATTGCCGTGCGAGACCGCGCACTCCGACACGCGCACCATCTGCGTCATCACCACCGAGCCGGTACGCGCGTTGATGATGACCCGGGGCGAGTCCTCGCCCGGCTGCACCACGATGTTCTCCAGCCTGGACAGAAAGGCCACGCGCTGGGTGCTGTCGAGCGGGGCGCGCACACGGATCTGGCGGCCGTCGATGGCACTGGCCGTATCCGAGCCGAATACGGTGTTGACCGCCTCGGTGATGCGGCTGGTGGTGGTGAAGTCCTCGCGGTTGGTCTGCAGGTAGATGTAGTCGCCCAGTCCCACCGGAGTCGGCACCTCGCGCTCCACCGTTGCGCCGGCGGGAATGCGTCCGGCGTTGAGGGCGTTGACGGCCACGCTGGAACCCGCAGCGCCGGCACCCGCGCCGGCGACCAGCAGATTGCCCTGCGCCACCGCGTATACGCGCGTATCGGCGCCTTTGAGCGGCGTCATCAGCAGCGTGCCGCCGCGCAGGCTCTTGGCATTGCCGAGCGAGGACACGGTG
>JAHCKU010000448.1 GCA_026125625.1 Burkholderiales bacterium
CCGGTTTGCCCGAGGGGATGCGCAGGTCGAGCAGGCGGCGTGCGCCGAACAGCGACAGGCTGCTGCTGCTCAGACTCAGACGTGCCCAGTCGCCGGCCGCCTCGATGGTGATGACTTCGCGCTCGACATAGCCTTCGGCACGTGCCTGCGTGCGGATGCGATCGGCGGCCTCCAGGGCGAGCAGCGGCTCGTCGCCGTAGACTACATACAGCGGCCGCAGGCCGCGTTCGAGATGCTGCGCCAGTTGCTCGGTATCGATGCGCATCCTACCTCAGGCGTTCATGCGCTCGAGCAGGGCAAGCAGACGCTCGGGATCGTCCGATTTCAGCATCTTGTTGGCGAGCTGCGTGACCTCTTCCAGGTCGGTGCGCAGGATCTGCTGCTTCACGCTCAGCAGGTGCGCCGGATGCATGGAGAACTGGCGCAGGCCGAAGCCGAGCAGGATGCGCGTCAGGCGCACGTCGCCGGCCATCTCGCCGCACACTGCCACCGGTCTGCCGGCTTTCTGTCCACTGCGGATGACGTGCGCGACCAGCTGCAGCACCGCCGGGTGCAGCGGATCGTACAAGTGAGCAACGCTATCGTCGGTGCGATCGATGGCCAGCGTGTACTGGATCAGGTCGTTGGTGCCGATCGACAGGAAATCCAGGCGGCGCGTGAAAGTCGGCAGCGACAGGGCTGCAGCCGGCACCTCGATCATGCCGCCCACCGGGATCTCGCGGTCGTAGGGAATGCCATCCTGATCGAGACTGTGCCTGGCTTCGTCGAGCAGGTGCAGCGTCTGATTCAGCTCGTGCGCGGTCGACAGCATCGGCACCAGGATCTTGATCTTGCCGTAATGCGAAGCACGCAGGATGGCACGCAGCTGAGCGTGAAACATGCGCGGCTCGGCCAGGCACAGCCGGATCGCGCGCAGGCCCAGGGCGGGATTGGGCGAGCGCTCGCTGGCGCCGTTCCAGTTCTTGTCCGCGCCCAGGTCGAGGGTGCGCACCGTGACCGGCAACGGCGCCATCTCCATCGCCACCTTGCGGTAGGCCTCGAACTGCTCGTCCTCGCTGGGGATCTCGCGCCGGTTGAGGAACAGGAACTCGCTGCGGAACAGGCCGATGCCGGCAGCGGAGTTGCCGCGTGCCTGCTCCACGTCCTCCGGCAGCTCGATATTGGCGTGCAGCTCGATGCGTGTGCCGTCCAGAGTGGCCGCGCGCGTGCTGCGCAGGCGTTTGAGCTTCTCGAGCTCGAGCTGCCACTGCTCCTGACGCAGGTGGAACTCGGCCAGCACGTTGGCGTCCGGATTGACGATGACCACGCCGTGCGTGCCGTCCACGATCAGCAGCTCGTTCTCGTGGATGAGCTGGCGCGCGTGGTGCAGGGCGACGATCGAGGGAATGCCGAGGCTGCGCGCCAGGATGGCGGTGTGCGAGGTCACGCCACCGAGGTCGGTGATGAAGCTCGCGTAGCGATGCTGCTTGAACAGGATGACATCGGCGGGCGAGAGATCATGCGCCACCAGGATGCTGTCCTCCTCCGGATGGCGTGGCGCCGGAATCGCGCGCGGCTGACCCATCAGAGCCTTGAGCACACGCTCGACCACCTGTACCACGTCCGCCTTGCGCTCGCGCAGATAGGCGTCCTCCATGCGGTCGAACTGCGCCAGCAGCTCCTCCGCCTGCTGGGTCAAGGCCCACTCGGCGTTGCAACGCTGAGTCTCGATCAGCGTCTTGGGCACCTCCGACAACGTGCTGTCGCCCAGGATCATCAGATGCAGGTTGAGGAAGCCTTCGAACTCGGGCGGCGCGTTCTCCGGAATGTGCTCGACCAGTGCAGCCAGCTCGCTGCGCGCGGTGCCGATGGCGTGATCGAAGCGCTCCTTCTCCTGTTCGATGTCGGCTTCGGCGATGTCGTAGTGCTCCACCTCCAGCTGCGTATGCGTGAGCAGGTGCGCACGGCCGATGGCGATGCCGCCGGATACGCCGATGCCGTGGATGGTGAAGGACATTGGTGAGGAGGCTGCGGGGCTGGCGATCAGAGCCTGGAGATGAGTGGGGCCGTGCACGCGTGCTGGTTCTGCTTTTTCGTGGTTCTGGTTGCGAAGATCATTGCATGAATGGTTCGAGATTCCATGTCATTCAGTCGTTGTTCGTTCCTCAACCCTCCTCACTCGCTCTCCCCGAACCTCTGCTCGATCAGGCGCACCAGCGCGTTCATGGCCTGCTCTTCGTCGGTGCCGCTGGTCTCCACCGTCAGCTTGGAGCCCTTGGCCGCAGCCAGCATCATGACGCCCATGATGCTCTTGGCGTTCACGCGGCGGCCGTTGCGCGCCAGCCAGACCTCGCTCTGAAAGCTCCCGGCGAGCTGCGTGAGCTTGGCCGAGGCGCGCGCGTGCAGGCCCAGCTTGTTGATGATCTCAACTTCCCGTTGCTGCATTGGTGATGCTCGCTGGTGGCATGTGGATGACGCCTTCGACGCCGCCCGAGACCGCCTTGCTGATGACTGCGTCCAGACGTTCCTTGCGGTAGGTCAATGCCCGCACCAGCATCGGCAGGCTGACACCCGCCACGCCCTCGACGCGACCGGGAATCAGCAGGCGTGCTGCGATGTTCGAAGGTGTGGCGCCGTACACATCGGTGAGCACCAGCACGCCGTCTCCCTGATCCAGCTGCTTCACCAGCTTGAGCGCCTGGGGCAGCACCTTCTGCGGATCGTCATGCAGCGTGATTCCGATCTGCAGGAGCAATGGCGGACGGGTGCCGAGGACGTGCGTGGTGGAGTGTATCAGGCTCTCTCAGAGCGTGCAATGGGCAATGATG
>JAHCKU010000449.1 GCA_026125625.1 Burkholderiales bacterium
AACCGGCGGAAAAAACCTGTCGGGCCGCTGCTGCATCGCGCCTCTCCTGAACGGACAGTCTTCCCGGGGCCTTCGTGCACGGGTCTCAGGCGTAATCGAGCCCCATCGCCTCGCGCACGTCGCGCAGCGTCTCCTGCGCCAGCCGGCGCGCCTTCTCACAGCCGTCGGCGACGATGCTGCGCACCAGTGTCGGGTCCTCCAGGTACTTGCCGGCGCGCTCCCGCATCGGCTTCTGCTCGGCGAGCACGGCATCGATCACCGGCTGCTTGCAGTCGAGACAGCCGATGCCGGCGCTGCGACAGCCTTGCTGCACCCAGTCCCTAGTTTTCGCGTCGGAATACACGAGATGGAGCTGCCACACCGGGCATTTGTCCGGATCGCCCGGATCGGTGCGCTTCACGCGCGCCGGATCGGTCGGCATCGTCCTGATTTTCTTCGCGACGCTGTCGGCGTCCTCGCGCAGCGTGATGGTATTGTTGTACGACTTGGACATTTTCTGTCCATCGAGCCCCGGCATCTTTGGGGCTTCCGTGAGCAGCGCCTGCGGCTCGGTCAGGATGACCTTGCCGCCGCCTTCGATGTAGCCGAACAGCCGCTCCCGGTCGCCCATGGTCAGGTTCTGGGTGTCCTCGAGCAGCGCGCGCGCCGCGGCCAGCGCGTCGGCGTCCCCCTGTTCCAGGTACTTGGTGCGCAGCTGCCGGTAGAGCTTCGCCCGCCGCGCGCCGAGCTTTTTTACCGCCGCCTCGGCCTTCTGCTCGAAGCCCGGCTCGCGTCCGAACACGTGGTTGAAGCGGCGCGCGATCTCGCGCGTGAGCTCGACGTGCGGCACCTGGTCCTCGCCGACCGGCACCTGGTTCGCGCGGTAGATCAGGATGTCCGCGCTCTGCAGCAGCGGATAGCCGAGGAAGCCGTAGGTCGAAAGATCCTTCTCGGCGAGCTTTTCCTGCTGGTCCTTGTAGGTCGGCACGCGCTCGAGCCAGCCGAGCGGCGTGATCATCGACAGCAGCAGATGCAGCTCGGCGTGCTCGGGCACCTGCGACTGGATGAAGATCGTCGCCTGCGCCGGATCGACGCCCGCCGCGAGCCAGTCGATCACCATGTCCCACACGTGCTGCTCGATGACGTCCGGCGTGTCGTAATGGGTGGTCAGTGCGTGCCAGTCCGCGACGAAAAAGAAGCATTCATATTCGTGCTGCAACTTCACCCAGTTCTTGAGTACGCCGTGGTAATGGCCAAGATGGAGGTCCCCTGTCGGACGCATGCCGGAAAGTACGCGGTTGGTATACATGCCCTTGTTCTTCTGGCTGGAAATCAGGTGAGTGACGCGAGCCGCATGAAATCGGACAGCGTGATGCCGAAGAGGCCGCCGATCAGCGTCATGGCGATGCCGATCAGTGGCCACAGCACGAGGCCGAGCACGCCGGTGAACAGCAGCACGATCAGGATCACGAAGCCGTACGGTTCGATGCGCGACACTGCGTAAGCGGCGCGGTGCGGCAGCAGGCTGACCAGGATGCGCCCGCCATCGAGCGGCGGCAGCGGAAACAGGTTCAGGATCATCAGTACCACATTGATGACGATGCCGATCTCCGCCATTCCGGCCAGCGGCAGCGAGAAGTAGTTGTCCGGGGCAAGCAGCGCCGCCTTCAGCACCAGCGTCCAGCCCACTGCCATGAACAGATTGGCCCCGGGTCCCGCCGCCGCCACCCACAGCATGTCACGCTTGGGATTGCGCATGCGTCCGAAATTCACCGGCACCGGCTTGGCCCAGCCGAACAGCAGACCGCCGCCGCCGAGCAGCTTGCTGCTCACGAGGATGAGCAGCGGCACGGCAATGGTGCCTACCGGATCGATGTGACGCAGCGGGTTGAGGCTGATACGCCCGGCCTCGGCCGCCGTGCTGTCACCGAAATGCCTGGCGGCGTAGCCGTGCGAAGCCTCGTGCAGGGTGATGGCGAAGGTGATCGGGATCGCGCCCAGCGCGATGATCTGGATCAGGCCGGCAAGGTCGAAGGGCATGGATCAGGTCAGTGGGTTCCGGCAGCAACGCCGAAGGGCTCCAGGCTGCCGCGGCCGGCGCGCACGATCTGCACGTCACCGCCGGTGAGATCGACCACGGTGGTCATGTCGATACCGCATGGTCCGCCATCGAGTATCAGCTCCACCTGATGCTCCAGGCGTTGGCGGATCTCGTGCGCGTCGTTCATCGGCAGGTCGTCACCGGGCAGGATCAAGGTCGAGCTGAGCAAGGGCTCGCCGAGTTCCTCCAGCAGCCCCTGCGCGACGGCATGCGCGGGAATGCGCAACCCGATGGTGTTGCGCTTGGGGTTCTGCAGGCGCCGCGGCACTTCGCGCGTGGCCTGCAGGATGAAGGTGTAGCTTCCCGGGGTCGCCGCCTTCAGCATGCGGTATTGCCGGTTGTCCACCCGGGCGTAGCGTGCGATCTCGGACAGGTCGCGACATACCAGTGTGAAGTGATGCTGCGCTCCGACTTCACGAATGGCACGAATGCGCTCCTGCGCCGCCTTGTCACCGATATGGCAGCCCAGCGCATAGCACGAGTCCGTCGGATAGACGATGAGCCCGCCTGCGCGCACGATCTCTGCTGCCTGCTGCAGCAGGCGGCCTTGCGGGTTGTGGGGGTGAATGACGAAGTACTGGGCCATTGGGCTGAAACGATCTGCCGCAGTGCCGGCGGACCGATCGGTGGGCAGCCGCGGCCGTCGGGCGCTCGTCCAGAAGACGTGCGCAGATAGTAGCAAATCGGCGCGCCCGCGTTCGAAG
>JAHCKU010000045.1 GCA_026125625.1 Burkholderiales bacterium
GGACGTGCGCGTGATCGGGCGTGACGTACCCGGCAACCTGGCGGTGGCACGTGAGCTGGAACAGCGCATGCGTGACATACCCGGTGTGGTCGACACTGCCCTGCTGCAGGCACTCGACCTGCCGGAGTACCGGGTGGAGGTCGATCGCATACGCGCCATGCAGCTGGGCGTGACGCAGCAGGATGCCACCAACGCCATTCTCACCGTGCTCGGATCGGCCGGAACGGTCACGCCCAATCTGTGGGCGGATGCCAGGATGGGCATCTCGTACAACGTGCAGCTGCAGGCGCCGCCGCTCACGCTGGACAGCATGGAAACCCTGCTCAATACACCGGTCAGCATTTCCGGCACGGGTACACCGATCCTCCTGCGCAACATCGCCAGCGTGCGCGAGCAGCGCGTTCCAGCCAGCATCAGCCGCGTCACCCTGGCACCGACGTTCAACATCGTGGGCAATGTGCAGGGTCGCGACCTCGGCAGCGTGTATCGCGAGCTCGACGCCGTGCGCGCTGAACTCGGCACCCGACTCAAGCCCGGCAATCGCATGGAGATCGTCGGTCAGAGCCGCTCCATGCGTTCCGCATACGCCGAGCTGGCAAGTGGAATCGTGATTGCCGCGGTGCTGGTGTTCCTGGTCATGGTGGTGAACTTCCAGTCCTGGTCGGCACCGCTGGTAGCCCTCAGCGGCCTGCCGTTCGCGCTGGCCGGCGCGGCGATCGGCCTGCGGCTGACCGCGACGCCGCTGAGCGTACCGGCGCTGATGGGCATGATCATGGTGGTCGGGGTATCGACCGCCAATAGCGTGCTGGTCACCTCCTTCGCCATGAACCTGCTGCGTGAAGGCGTAAACGCGGTGGAAGCCGCAGCGCAGGCGGCAGCCACGCGCCTGCGCCCGGTGCTGATGACCGCCTCGGCCATGATCATCGGCATCCTGCCCATGGCACTTGGGCTGGGTGAAGGCGGCGAGCAGAACGCGCCACTGGGACGTGCGGTGGTCGGCGGCCTGGCGCTGGGCACGCTCGCAACGCTGATCATCGTACCGGTGGTGTTCGCCCTGGCCATGGCGCGGCGCACGCCGGCACCGCAGCGGCTCGAAGTCGGCGCCGCCCCGTCCTCGGCCGTCGGCTGATCGGCGCCAGGATTCCTCAATGCACGTACACGCTCCATGAATCATCGCACCTTCGTAGTCCTCATCGCCGCCGGCATGGTGCTGCTCGCTCTGGGCATGGGCTGGCAGTGGATCACGCCCGGTCCGGCCACTGCCGCAAAGGCCGATGCAGCGGCACCGCCCCTGGTGCGCGTGGTCGCGCCGGAAGTGGCCGCGAGCAGCGCCTCGCTGCGGCTGCCGGCGCGTACCGCGCCGATCGAGCAGGCGCTGGTGTTCGCGCGCGCCACCGGCGTGGTGGCCGAGCGCCGCGTCGACATCGGCGATCGCGTACGTCGTGGCGACATCCTGGCAGTGGTGGCGGCTCCGGAGATCGACCAGGCGGTGGATCGCGCCCGCGCCACCGTCAGCCAGACCAAGGCCAAGGAGCAATTGGCCGCCACCAATCTCACACGCACGCAGCAGCTGGTGGAACAGGGCTTCCTGTCCATGCAGGTTCTGGATGAGCGCCAGGGCACCTACGACGCGGCCAAGGCCGATCGCCTGGCGGCCGAAGCCGAGCTGCGGCGCCTGACCGAGATCCAGCGCTTCCAGATGGTGCGTGCGCCGTTTCCTGGCGTCATCGCCGAGCGCCGCATCGATCGCGGCGATCGCATCGTCGGCGACAGCAGCAGCGCGGAGGGTTACCTGTTCCGGCTGGTGCGCATCGATCAGCTGCGCGTGAGCATCGATGCACCGCAGTCGGTGGTGATGCAGGTGCAGCCGGGCATGAGCGCACAGGTGGTGTTCCCGGAGCTGCCCGGGCAGACGCTCACCGCCAAGGTGATGCGCAGCTCGGGCGTGATCGATCAGAGAACGGGCACGATGCAGGTCGAGCTGCAGCTGCCGAATCAGGACGGCCGCATACCGGCTGGCATGCTGGGCGAGGTGCTGATCGAGGTGCCACGCACGCACGAGGTCCTGCTGGTACCCAACAGCACGCTGATCGTGCGCGACGGCAAGGCGCAGGTGGCGGTGGTGGAAGCCGGCAGCAGGATCCGCTTCGTGCCGGTGCAGCTGGGGCGCAATCTGGGCAATCAGACGGAAGTGCTGAGCGGCATCGCACGCAACGCGGCGCTGATCACCAATCCGAACGCGCTGCTGCGCGACGGCGACAACGTGCGCGTGGCGCAGGCGGAGGCGAAAAAGGCACCCTGATCGGGCATCCGTGCCGACGCTCCGATGCGCAGGCGTCACCACGACCGTTGCACGCCGCAGCGTGTCTCAGACGCTGCCGCCGCCGATCACACGAAGGAGCATGCAATGAAGCTGCGGCATGGCGTCGCGGTTCTGGTTGCGTTGGTCGGCCTGGCGTTGCCGGCACGTGCACAGCAGGATGAGGAGGTCATGCGTGCCGCCATCTCCGTGATCGCGCTCGATCTGTCCACCGATGCGATGATCAGCCACTGCGAGCAGGCTGCGCCGGCCAGCGCTGCCAAGCTTCGCACGGCATGGCGCCGATGGCGGGAAGAAGCGCTGGTTTCGCAGGCCAGCGACGTGCTGGGTGCCGAGCGGCTCGCGCGGACGCGAGAGGGGATCGCAAAGGTGGCGACCGATGCCGTCGACAAGTTCAAGCAGATGGGCAGCGCGGCGAATACCTGCCCCCAGATCGAAGGCTGGCTGGGCGCGGGATTGTATGACACACGCACTTCCTTTCCGGCGCTCTATGCCCGGCTCGGGGCACAACGCCGTGCAGCGCCTCCCCCCGAGGTGAGCACGTCCCCCGCCGCCAAGCCCGATACGGATGTTGCGACGACAACCGCCGGCGGCCTCGATCCTGCGCAGATCCATGGCCTGCTCTACCACGGTTATGGCGAGATTGGCGTCAACGGCTACGAATATCGCGAGGTGACGCTGCTGCTCTTGAAGGACGGCAGCTATTACCGAGGCACGGAGCCGGCGCCGGAGCAGCTCGATGTCGCGAAGTCGCGCCGTGCGCAACCGCAGCGCTGGGGACGCTGGCGGGCCAAAGGCAGCGGCTACCAGATCCTGCCCGACGGCGCATCGGGTCAGTGGCGCGACCAGGCCGGACGGCTCATTCCCGCCTGGAAGTCCGGCCAGCGTCTTGCGGCAACCTACAAGCACCAGGCCTTTCACGGTAATGCCGCTTCCGGTGGCACGTTCAACGCAACCTCCTACCGTTTCTTGCCGGATGGCCGCTTCGAGATCCTCAGATACGTTCAGAGTGGTTCCGGATCGGTGGCATCTGCCACGAGTGGTGTTGCCTCCAGCAGCGCAGGCCATTCCGACGGCACGGGCACGCAGGCATCGGCGGGCGGAGTCGGGCCGGGGGTTGCCGTCAATACGTCTTCACGCAAGGACGACGGCGCCAGCTATCGTGGCAGCTATCGGCTTTCCGGCTATTCGCTCGAATTGAGATTCGACGACGGCCGCAAGCAGACGCTGCTCAGCGCGCCATGGGCCGTCGATCTCGAAGACATCTACATCTCGGGACGAACCTTCACGCGTCAGTGAGGATGCCCTCTCGCAGCGCGTCTCGAGCGGCCGGTCGCGCACCAGGATTCCGCTCTTCTCAGTCGTCCCAGTAGTAAGGATCGAATTCGCGCGCCAGACAAGGCGGAGAGGCGTATTGGCGCGTAGTGTCCTGGAGCGCCTCCAGTATGGCAGGCGAAGGCTTTCCGACTCCTGCGATGCGCTCGCGCAATGCCTCGTGCGCCAGCTGCGCGGCGTGGGCGCAATCGCGCGTCATCTCGATTCCGCTCTCGCGAACGAGGTAGATTGCTGCCTCGGTCACGATGAAGTCCATCGGAATATCGTGGGCCTGCGGATGGATGGTGTCGATCCTGGACAGCTCGAACGCCAATGCGATCTTCAGCGGTTGCGGATGCATCGCAGCCAGGGTGCGATCGAAATAGCCGCTGCCGTAGCCCAGCCGGTAGCCGCGCCCGTCGAAGGCCACCGGCGGGATGAGAAGCGCCCGAGGAATGACGGATGCGCTGTCGGCGGGCTCGCGCAGCCCGAACGGGCCGATGACCATGCGCACGTCCGGACGCCATTCGCGGAACGCGAGCGGAGCACGCCGCTGCACCACCACGGGCAGCGCGGCAATCGTGCCTTGATGCCGCAGGTGCTTGACGGCGGGCCACGGATCGACCTCGCCATGCATCGGCTCGTAGAAGCCGACGGTCATGCCTTGCAGGAGGCCGAAGGCATCGAGCAGATGGTGCGTCACCCGCGCATTGGCTTCGTCGCGGTCCGCGCCCTTCAGGGCGACGCGCCGGGCGCGAAACGCCTTGCGCATTTCCCGCCGCCACTTGCCGAGGTCTTCGGGAGCCAACTGCCCCGATTCCGGGATCGCTTCAGGATGCTGCATGCCGAATATTTCCGTGAGCGGGCGTGCTCATGGGACGAGGGTCACCGGAATGTCGGCGTGGCTGGCCACATCGAGCGAAACCGAGCCTTCGAGCAGGCGTGCAATCGGAGAGCGGACGCTGGCACCCATGACGATGGACTCGCATTGCTGCGTGCGGGCGTAGCACATGATGGCCTCGGCGGGAGCGCCGATCGAAACGCTGGCGACAGGGTCGATTCCCATGCGCCGGACTTCCACGCTCGCCTGGCGCAGCACACCCTCACCCGCCGCCCAGCGCGTCTCCAGGATCTGGTCGAAATCGAGGAAGTGCCACAGCTCCAGGGCACGGATGGGCGGCTGCACGTTCAGCAGGTGAATCTCGATATCTTCATCCCCCCGGTTGTGCATGACATACTCGACGACGCGGCGCACGTGCGTGGACCCGTCGACAGGCAGCAGCAGTTTTTTCACCTGATCCTCCTGTGCGGCAAAGCGCGTTCGAGGCAGACGATCCGGATTACGCTCCCTCAAATATATCATGTTGTGATACAAATTCAATATGAAGAAAAAGACCGCAGATCCACGACGCAGGAGCGCCGCAGCGGCGATGTCCAAAGCGGATTTCGAGATGCTCGCCGAGTTCCGCTATCAGTTGCGCCGCTTCCTCCGCTTCAGCGAGGAAGTGAGCCGCCGGGAGGGCGTGACCGTGCTCCAGTACCTGCTGATGCTGCAGATCAAAGGCTATCCGGGGCGAGAGTGGGCGACGGTCGGCGAGCTGGCGGAGCGCCTGCAGGCGAAGCACCATGGTGTGGTGTCACTGATCTCCCGTTGCGAGGCAGCGGGCCTGGTACGGCGCGATGCGAGCGCCGGCGACAGGCGGCAGATCGAAGTACGGCTGACTGCCCTGGGTGAGGAATGCATCAACCGTCTCGGCACGTTGCACAAGGAAGAGCTGCAATCCTTGCGCAGCCACCTCGTCCTGCCGGAGTAGGCGACGGGCTTCGACGCGCGCGCTCCCTACGACGAGAGAGCGCCCATATCAACGATTGTTACGCCTCACACCGGACGCGGAGTGCTATGTTCCGAGGCGTAGCCGGCTACTGTCATACGTCATGTCCATCGAACTCAGCAACGGCCGCCGCCTGGTCTGGAACTGGAGCAATTTCCTGCGCGAGGACGTCCGGCCGCGCATCATCGATGCGGCCACCGACACCGAAATCTGCGCGCTCGAAGGCCACACCGACTACGTGCGCGGCGCGCTGGAACTCCATGACGGGCGGCTGCTCACCTGGTCGAACGACCGCACGCTGCGCATCTGGCACATGAGTGATGGGGCCTGCGACACGGTGTTCCGAGAGCACCGGACCTGGATCGCCAACGCCATGGAACCGCGGCCCGGCCTCGTCCTGTCCTGGGATGGGGACGGCTGGATCCAGGTCTGGAGCACGGCGAGCGGGCAAAGCCGGCACGAGATTCCGCCACCCGATCTCGGGTCGCGCAACGACGTCCGCGACGTCCTGCTGGCGAACGCGGAGCGCATGCTCGTCCTGCACGAGCGCCACGTGCGCCTGCTCGACGTGCCGAGCTTCAGGCAGATCGTCACGCTGAGCCTGGGCGAGCAGGACTTCTACCTGCTCATGGAACACCTGCCGCCGGCCCACTTCCTGATCCACGATCACGAGCAGGCCGCGGTTCATGCGCTCGATGATGGCCGCCTCGTGGCCGGCTTCGATCTGCGGGGCTATGAAACGAAGCTGCTGGCGCTGCACGACGGCCGTCTGCTGGCCCTGCACTGGTGGCGCGGGAAGCGGCACGTGATCGATCTGTGGCGGCCCTTGTCTGCCGAGCGCATCGCCACCTTGGAATTCGACGGCGAGCGCATGACGCACGTCGTCGAGCGAGCGGATGGCGAGGTGCTGCTGGCGCTGGAAGACTACCGCTGCTTCCTGCTCGGCACGCAACCCCTGGCGTTGCATCGCGAGGCAGCCCTGGTATCGGATGGGATAAACGGTTTCGCGAGTTTCGATCCAGAACGTCCGGTGATCGCCGAGGCAGGACACGAGCCGCGGCCGCTGCGCGCGTTGCGGGCACGCTGGTTGGGCGCGCGCGAAAGTGGCGCAATCGCGCTGTTGCCGGACCGGCATCCCACCGGCGTGCGCCTGTGCGATGGCCGGCTGCTGTTGCGCAAGGGGGCATGGCCAGGGTCCGGTGTGGACGAACCATTCGAGCTGTTCGATATCCATAGTGGAAGCTACGACGAAATCCCTGCGGCCGCTCTCGAAGCGTTCGATCCAGTTGCCTGGCGGAGCCTTCTCGACATCGAGAGCCTGCACTCGCGCGGGAACGGCCTCAAGCGGCGCATGGCCTGCCTCACCGGCGCGCCGCTGGAGGCGATAGAGCGTGTCCTGGCGCCATTGCTGGCGCAGCAGCGGAGCGGCGAGCGGGGCCTGTCCTTCATTCCCGCCGAGGACGGCGCCATCGTCTGCCAGCAATGGCAGCCGGAGCCGGCGGCCTGGTGGATCGATCGCAGGCCTGGAAGCGATGCCGTCGAGATGCTGCCGCTTTTCGATGATCGGGCGGGCTGCGAGTTGTTCGCCGACCGTCCGCTGATCGCGCCGGACGGCACGGTGCATGTGCTGCGCGAGGGCCGGCTGGTGCCGCTGGCGCGCCCTGGAGAGGGCGGCGTGGTGCGCGTGCCGCCGGCATACCGGGACGGGTTTTCCAATATCCGCTGGTGCGCCCGCGATCGTATCCTGGTCCGGGACTTCGATGGCGTGGCCGTGTACGACACCACCGACTTGAGCAGGTCGACCCGGCTCGAAGGCGGCCACGGCGTGGCCAACTGGGGCATCCACGAGTTGCACGACGGCACGCTGGTCGCCTACAGCCGCTCCGCACTGCGCAGCTGGCGCGGCGAGGACCTCGCACCGCTGGCCGAGCTGCGCGATCCCGTGGATTGGGGGCCGGGCCGCGAAGCGCTGGTCGCGCTGCGCGGCATGACCGGCCTGGCGTTCTGCGCCGGGCAGTATTCGATGGATACGCGCGTAGTGCTGTGGAACAGGAACACGGAGCTGCTCGTCTTCGGCGCGCATGCCTTTGAAGTGCTGGACATCCGCGACCTGGGCGACGGCTGGATGGCTTCCCTCGACGATGATCCCGGCATGGAGCCGGGAGCGGGGCCGATCTGGCGCATCTGGCGCATTCCGGAGGCGCTGCGCTTCGGCCGGTAGGCTCAGCGGGCGTGGGGTCGATCTCCAGTCGGTACGCGGATCGATGGGACCGGTTGTTTCATGACATGCCGCTGAGCACATCCCTCAAAAGCGATTACAGGCAAAGCCGAAAGGCTTGCGGTCTTCCTCAACCTCGCAATCCGAATGGCGGACACACGGTCTGACGCGGAATGCGTAGACCACCTTGCGTGCCGGGCTCGCGCTCGATATCGAAGCACGTGTTCTCATGCCGATCGATCTTCAGCTGACGCGTTTTTTCCTTCGGAATGGGACAGACGATAGGCGGTGTAAATAGCTGCGGCAGCCCGCAGGCGGCCTGATCATTCACCGGCGTCGACTGCGATGCGCAGGCAGCCATGACCATGCAGCACACGCCGAGTCCCGCCCACTTCATCACCAGGCCCGTGATCCTTCCACCACGCACGTCTGCAACCTCCCGGATTGCCCCTGCTTATCAAGGGCAGCAGATGGTTCCCAACCTAATGCTCGCCGATGCTCCACGCCACTAACAATTGCCGTTAGCTCGCCACGAGGCTCGAAGATGTCGCTGCGGCGGTCGACGTCGTGTGTATACTTCGCGGCCTGATGAGGTCTGGGAAACCATCGTGAGAAAACGCTACAAGCTCAAGCGGCGCAGCTGTGCCCTGTGCAAGCCGCACAAGCGGGGATGGGATCACCGCTGGAAGGCCAAGGAAGGGCAACGCCTGGAAACCGCGGAACGCGAGATGCGCGTCGTCACCGTTGCTGAAAAGGCGTAGTCGCAAAGCTGCGGTCTGGACGCTTCTATGACCCGGCTCCCATGATGACGGCAGCCAATAACAGTTTCAGTTAGCCCCCCTCGAGCCTCACCGTTGCGGTTGACATGGTCACGACCGCGGCGTCATATTCGCTCGAGCCACGGACGGCCGCTCACTGCAGCAACCGCTGTGGCCGGAGCCATCAGTCAATGCCGTCGTCAAATCCTTGCATCGCACAGGAGATCGGGAATGCTTCGTCGGGTCGGGATCGTGGCCGTGCTCGCATCGATTCTCTTCACGACCGCCGATCAGTCCGCTGTCGCCCAGGTGCCGGGCAGCGAGCGTTGCAGCGACCAGGCCATCGTGCGCGGATTCGAACGTGCCCGGCAGATCCCTAATCCCCCACAGGTCCTGTTCGACGGCAAGGCGGCGCTCGCCAAGCCACCATCGCGTCAGATTGCGATTCCTGCTCAAGCCACCCCTGCGGTCCCGGCATGCGTCGTTCTTTCCGTCACGTTTACCGAGCAGGGCGGCGCGCTCTACGTGGAGCAGAGCGGTTACATCGCGGCGGCCGGTCAGGGCATGCTGGTACGCGGCCGCGGGGCGGCGCTGCACGAAGCCGGGACCCGAGTATTGCGCGAGATGATGCAGCAGGAGCTGCTGCCGACACGGCCGCGTCCGGGCGTGCGCTACCTGGTGGCGGTCCCGATTGCTGCCGATCATCCGCTCTACCGAACCCCTCCAGCTGCCGCAGTAGCGAAGGCCGATGATGCAGGACAGCGGTCTGCGCCGCCGACATTGGCCGGGCACGGGTATCGCGACGCGCGCTTCCTGCGAACAGCCGACGGCGCGCAGGTGCACCTCATCGCCGAGCGCGGCGATCAGTACTGGTTCGCGCTGGTGCGCTCCATCCGTGCGGACGAGCCGGTGCTCGACTTCGCCGGCGATCCCGCCTCGCCAGGCACGATGATCGCGGGTGAACGGACCACACAGCGCTTCCATCGGCTGATCGCACCCAACGTTCGAGACACCGGCGCACTACGCGTCACGGTCGAAGTGCGTCACTACGCCGTGGGGACGAAGATCGCCCATCAGCCGAACAGCCGCTACGTGCACAACAACGTTCGCCGGCACCCGCTGCTCGAACATGCGGTGGACGTTCCGGTCGCCGTCGAGTATTGGACCGGGGAGCGACGCAGCCCGGCTGGACCATTTACCTGGTCGACCCACACGTCCTACCCTGGCCTCAACACCATCGCCGCGATCCAGGCTGCACAGGAAGAAGCTGGCGCACGGATGGAATCCAGGGCCAGCGCGCAAGCTGCGCGTGATGCCGAAGAAATCATGTGGGTCCGGGCGGCTCGCGCCAGGATGGAGGAGCGCGAACGCCTCAAGCCTGCCCGGTACGCGGCAAAGCGGCTCACCTACCAGCCGCCGGCCTACTGGTCGGCGTTCGCCATGGGCCACGATCTGCGCCGGGTCTACGATGGCTACTATCCCGACGCACGTCGCGACTGGGTGTTCGGGCGCATCTACTTCTACGCGGTCGCCACCTACGGCGACACGTGCCGGGACCTGTTGCCGTCCGGGTCGGCGAAGCAGACCACCACCTGGTATCACAACGACATCACCGGCAAGATACCGGGCGAGGTCGAGGAGATCTACGTGCATCGCGACTACGTCCCTGTCTTCCGTGCGTGGTACGAAGGCCGCTCCGATACCCTGGTGCGCAACCCGGACGAGGTGTCGCCGGCCGCTGTGCTGAGCAATCCGGGCACTGCGATGGCAGCCGGCTTCGAGGTGCATCGCGTCAAGATTGCGCTGCGTGACGACATGCGGAAGCTCTTCGCGACACCGTCACCGTGCCGATCGGGCGTCATCGTCCAGTTCATGGAGAACCTGAAGCGGCTGGGCAACGGCGAGTCCACACTGCAGGCCGAGCGCGTACCCGACACGCTGGCAGGCCCGGGCGATGCACCGACCACGATCGGCGAGGCCTGCGACAAGTACGACCGCAACAACGGCCACCGACGCAACAGCGTGTGGTGCCTCTGCCTCGATCGGGTGCTGACGCCGCGCTATTCAGCCACAGATCTGCCCAAGGTACTGGAGAGCTACACGGCGTTCATGGAGCGAGTCAGCCGTCGGTGGAGCGGCGACATCCTCGACGAAGTCCCGCCAGAGTCCATCGCGGCCGACGCCTGCCGGAAATGAACGTGCGGCATGGCCAGCTTCTACCCCACACCACCCCCGGCCATTCTGGCCGACCCCTCCTCTTGAGAGGAGGGGAATAAAGATCGATGTATCGCAGCCGCGTTCCCCTCCTTAGAGCGGTCCATGGCCTCGATCTTCCTGTCGAGATCCTCGATCTCCTTGGATATCCCCTCATCATCAACGTTTGAGACTGTAGTAGGCGTCGAACAGCCACTCGAGCCTCTCGGAGTGGATGCACTGGATCCGGGTCGCCCCGATCTGAAATCCGCTTTCTTCACTGTAGAAGCGCCGGGCCAGGCGTAGCACAGCTTCGCGCTCGCTCTCCTGCAGATCCGTTACCTTCGGCAGGCCGTCGGCCCGCTGCCGCCAGTTCTTGCGATGTTCGGCCAGGATCGGAGCATCCTCGACCGCGGCATCGGTGATCAGCTCCAGGCACAGTGCCGCCTGCTCCTGCAACGGCCACCGCTGCAGTTCCATCGGCGCTTCGTAGGGCTGGTAGCGGCGACCGCTCGGATGCATCTGCTCGCGCTTGGCTTCGAGCAGCTTGTGCAGCTCGTTGGCGCGGCCCGTCCAGTTGTTGGAAATCAGGTTGTGGTCGCTCCACATCCAGACCAGGTACTGGCGATAGGCAACCGCTTCGCGGAATGAATTGACGGGGAAGTAATCGTCATTGGGACGGCTCCAGCCGTACAGGGCGCTGCCGCGCTTGCCCTGGTTTTGCGCCAACACAACATTGCGCGGCAACCAGCGCGGACGCCCGCGCTCGTCCTTGCTCAGCACATACCAGACCGCGCTGATCGGCTCGACACGGCGGTGGCGTTCACCGGGAAGCCGCCAGCCGCCGGGCGGAAAGGTGAGGTCCGGCAGTCGCGTGTTGGTCGTGTAGTGATTGATGACCGTGCCGTACGCCTGTGTATAGTGCGGCGAAGCGACGATGCGGTCGAGCACATAGTTGTATATGACGTCCATCGTCTTCGAGTACGTGACCACCTGGCGGTCGACGAGCAGAAAGTCGATCTGTTCGTTATCGGCGATGTCGTGGATCGCGACGATGGTCTGGTACGGAGGCAACGTCTGGCTCGTCGCCGTTGGGAGCGTGGTGGCCAGGAAGTAGTCGGTGCGGCCAAAGCGGGCAACGTAGTGGAAGTCGGCCTCGTAGCCGAAATCGGCGGGCGTCACGTGCGGCTTGCCGGTTGGGGGCAGCATCGCGCCCTCGGTCAGCTGCTTGCCCAGCGCCCGAAACTCCTTGTCGCTCAATGCGACGTCATTGACGCTCGCGGCCACGTACTCGTCGCCGCCGACCGTCGATCTGGTCTGGGCCTGGACCGCTACGCAGGTCAGCGCACAAGACAGGACCAGAGCCAGGCGATGTCCGATCGCGAACAGCCGGCGGGAGCGACTCTCGGCGAGGACTGGGACTTCGACCTGCATGGATCGCCGTGACCTCCCGCGTATACGCCATGACAGATGGAGAAACGACAAGCAAGCGCATGGCAGCTCCTTGTGCATACCTGACCAATCAGTTCTGTTCCCCATGCTTTTTCTTGCCATATTTTTTCTTCTCCAGAAAGTTGAAAGGTGACGGGTGAAGCATAGCGTGCATCAGCCTAGCTCTCGGCGATGGCGGAAGCCAATAACAGTTTCAGTTAGCAGGCCCTGAAGCATCACCGTTGCGGTTGACATGGTCACGACCGCGGCGGCATATTCGCTCGAACCCATTTTTTCCACGCAAACAAGGCGGGGCTTCGGGCACGGGACATCATCGATGTGCCCCACTACGAAGGATTTCTAGAACCGGACGAAGCAAGTTTGTACAAGGTGACGGTGGTCTACCGCCGGGGCGGCCGCGAACAGTACATGATGATCGACCGCATCCGCTTCTCGAAACTTCCGGACACTTCGCCGTCAGCCTCCCACTACGTGGTGACGATCGACCTTGGCCCGGCGAGCAGCGACGGGCAGCGGTTCCACTACGGCTATTTCTCGCGCCAGCGCGCCACGGGCGCATGGTTCGCGCATGGCATGCCGGTGACTCCACGCGACGTTTTCGACAGACCGACCTTCGGCACGCGTGATGACCTGATGGATTTCGTGGCCAGGGTTTTCTCCGACGATGGGGTGATGCACACAATCGATGTCGACGGCAGATCGCGGGATGATCCGGAGTACGTCGAACTCCTGGAACAGTTTCACGCATCGGCGGAACAGCGGCGGACGAGCGCCACGGGAAACGGGACTGACGTGAATTGAGCAAGTACACCAGAAACAGAGCCCCCTTCGGCGAGCAGTCGCGCCGACGCCGGAATCGGGAGTACATAGGGGTGAAGAACCGGATCCGGCATACGGCGCCAATTCTGGGCGGGCGGTTCACGACGCACGACTACCTGCATGGCGAGAACGGATGGATGGATGCCCCGTTCCTGACGATCGATGCGATCAATATCTTCATCACCCGCTTTCTACGCACGGAAGCCGGCTTTCGCGATCCGACCCCGCGCTCCTATCGCCACGAGCAGATCCCCTTCTGGGGCATGGAGATGAGTACCCTGATCGACTACACAGATTCGCAACCAATCAGCGAGGTCGACGACCAGGCGTCCTAGTCGACGAACCCGGGATCGTCATGCGGTCAGACATGGCGACGTGATCCGGCATGAGCGATCCACATGCATGCGACTGTCGCTCATTTGTTGATGTCGGGATCGTCACCCAGCTCGAAGGCACGGTCCATGGCCTTGAGCTTCCTGTCGAGATCTTCG
>JAHCKU010000450.1 GCA_026125625.1 Burkholderiales bacterium
ATCTCGAGCAGACGCTGCCGCAGGTGTGGGGCCGCAAGGTGTACAGCGTGTTCTTCGGCGGTGGCACGCCGAGCTTGCAGTCGCCTAGCGCACTCGATCGCATCCTGTCGATGATCCGTGCGCGCCTGCCGCTGGCGCCTGAGGCCGAGATCACGTTGGAAGCGAATCCCGGCACGTTCGAGGCAGACAAGTTTGCGCAGTTTCGCGCGCTCGGCATCAATCGCCTGTCGATCGGCATTCAGAGCTTCGATCCGCAGCATTTGCGCGCGCTCGGCCGCATACACGATCGCGACCAGGCGTTGCGCGCGGTGGAGATCGCGCATACGAACTTCGACAACTTCAATCTCGACCTGATGTATGCGCTGCCGGGGCAGACTTTGGAGCAGGCGCTGGCCGACGTCGAACAGGCGATCGCGCTTTCACCGGCGCACGTCTCGGCCTACCACCTGACCATCGAGCCCAACACCTATTTCCATCGCTTCCCGCCCAAGGTGCCGGACGACGAGACGTCGGCTGCGATGCAGGAGGCGATCGAATCGCATCTGGCCGCCGCCGGCTACCTGCACTACGAGACCTCGGCCTTCGCCCGGTCCAGCCACGAGTGTCGCCACAATCTCAACTACTGGCGCTTCGGCGACTATCTTGGCATCGGCGCCGGTGCGCACGGTAAAGTCAGCCTACCCACGAGCGTCGCGCGCGAGATGCGCTGGAAGCATCCCCGCGACTACATGGACAAGGCGCTCGCGCACGCTGCCGTGCAGGAGGTGCACGAGGTGGCGCCGCACGACCTGCCGTTCGAGTTCATGATGAACGCGCTGCGCCTGACCGGCGGCTTCCCGTTGCGCTTGTTCGAGGAACGTGCAGGCCTGCCGTCGAACGTGTTGCTGGCGCCGCTGGCCAAAGCCGAAGCGCTTGGCTTGATCGAGCGCGATCACGAAGCGGTGCGTCCCACCTTGCGCGGTCAGCGCTTTCTCAATGACCTGCTGCAGCTGTTCCTGCCCGAGGTCGACGCCGGCTGAGCGCGGCTATACTCGGGGGCGAAGAATTTTCCGGAGCCCATCATGGCAGCGAACGAGATCACCGCCGACACTCAGGTGGCACGCATTTTCGAATGGCGGCGCGGCTTCAACACCATCTACCTCATCCACCTCGGCGCGCAACTTGGCCTGTTCAAAGCTGGCCGAAACACCTGGTGCGCCACGCCGCGCAGCTCACGTGGCTCGGCCTGCAGGGGCGCGATACGTGGAGCGCTGGTGCATGACCGCCTACGGCATGGAGCTGCTCGACGCTGAAGGCACGGGCTACAAGCTCGCGCCCTTCTTCGACGTCATCCTCGCCGCGCCTTCACATCCGCGCTATCTGGGCGGCTACGTGCAGCTCGGCGCCGAAGTGGCGGCGCAGGATTTCATGCATTGTCTTGAAGCGTTCAAGACCGGCAAGTACGTTCCCTTCCAGGGACGCGGTGACGCCTTCAATCTCGCCATCGCCAGCTCCACCTGGGGTTTGCAGGTCATCACCGCCAAGAAGATCCTGCCCGGCTTGGCAGATCTGAGCGAACGTCTCGCACAAGGCGGCGCAATCCTCGAAGTCGGCTGCGGCACCGGCAATCTGCTGGTGCAGATCGCCAAGTCCTTTCCCTCCGCGCGCGTGGTCGGTGTCGACATCGAGGCAGACAGCATCGCCACCGCGCGCAAGCGCATCGCCGACGCAAGCCTGAGCGATCGCGTCGAGGCCCGTCAAGGCACGCTCGCGGATCTGAAGCCGGAGAGCTTCGATGCGGCGGTGATGGTGGAAGTGCTGCACGAGATCGGGCAGGAGATTCGTCCGCAGATCGTGAACGACACGGCGCGTGCGTTGAAGGCGGGTGGCTGGATGGTGATCGTCGACGAGACCTATCCGTCCAACCTGGAGGAAGCGCGCAAGCCGGAGTTCAGGTTTCCGCTGCACACCGGCTTCGAGGAACTGCTGTGGGGCAACGTCATTCCCACGCGCGAGGAGCAGGAACGTTTGCTGAAGAACGCGGGCCTGACCGACGCGATCGAGCGCTCGCTGATCGGCGAAGGCTTTACCGTGCTGGCTACGCGCAAGCCGTAAGCTCTGACCACCCCGCCCCCTTCGCGGGCACCCCTCCTCGTATGAGGAGGGGAAGACGATCGCGATGCGCTAGGGCGTTCCCCGCCCCCTACGAGGAGGGGGAAGATGACTGCAGTACATTGGTTTCTTCCCCGCCTCTCACGAGGCGGGGTGCTCCCGAAGGGAGCGGGGTGGTGTGGTTTGCGTCTAACCCCGCCGAAACACCAAATCCCACACCTGGTGCCCCAGACGCAATCCACGCTGCTCGAACTTGGTCAGCGGTCGATACGCCGGACGCGGTGCGTAGTCGCGAGCGCTGTTGGCCAGCAGCGGTTCGGCTGCGAGGACCGCGAGCATCTGCTCGGCATACTCCTGCCAGTCGGTCGCCAGGTGCAGGTAGCCGCCCGGCTTCAGGCGTGAGGCGAGCAGGGCGGCAAACGCCGGCTGGATCAGTCTGCGCTTGTGGTGTCGCTTCTTCGGCCAGGGGTCGGGGAAGAAAACGTGGATGGCATCGAGCGTTGCCGGCGCGAGCATGTGCTGCACCACCTCGACCGCATCGTGCTGGACGATGCGTACGTTGCATAACCCTTGCGCATCGATCTGCTTGAGCAGGCTACCCACGCCGGGTGCATGCACTTCGATGCCGAGATAGTCGTTCTCCGGATGGGCTTGCGCGATGGCGGCGGTCGTCTCGCCCATGCCGAAGCCGAG
>JAHCKU010000451.1 GCA_026125625.1 Burkholderiales bacterium
CACCTGCGCACGTCTGCAGAGCGCACCGCCGCCATCGCCCGGGCGGTCGAGCAGGTCAAGGTCACCCTCGGCGCACTGGAGGCGAGCGGGCTGAAAGCCGGGATCGTCACCGGTGCCGGCACCGGCACCTATCTGCTGGAAGCGGCCAGCGGCGTGTACAACGAGATCCAGCCCGGCTCCTATGTGTTCATGGACGCCGACTACGGCCGCAACCTGGGCGAGGACGGCAAGCCGATGCGCACCTTCGAGCACAGCCTGTTCATCCTCGCCACCGTCATGAGCCGTCCCGTTGCGCAACGCGCAGTGCTGGACGTCGGCCTCAAGGCGCACAGCGTGGACTCCGGCATGCCAGGCGTGGTGGACGTGCCCGGCGCGCGCTACACGCGCGCCTCGGACGAGCACGGCGTGATCGAGCTGGACGGCCCCGGCACCCTGGCGCTGGGCGACAAGGTGCGGCTCATCCCCGGCCATTGCGATCCCACCGTCAACCTGTACGACTGGCTGGTGTGCTACCGCGGCGATCGCGTCGAGGACATCTGGCCGATCAGCGCCCGCGGCGCGTTCTACTGATCCCGGCAACATCACAATGGCCAATCCACGCTACCTCGGCTTCGACACGCTCTCACTGCACGCCGGCCAGCAGCCGGATCCGACCACCGGCGCGCGTGCCACGCCCATCTTCCAGACCACGTCGTTCGTGTTCCGCGACACCGATCACGCAGCGTCGCTGTTCAACATGGAGCGCGCCGGTCACGTCTACTCGCGCATCTCCAATCCCACCAATGCCGTGCTCGAGGAGCGCATCGCGGCGCTGGAGAACGGCATCGGCGCGATCGCCACGGCCAGCGGCCAGGCCGCGCTGCATCTCGCCGTGGGCACCATCGCCGGTGCAGGCTCGCATATCGTCGCCAGCCGCTCGCTGTACGGCGGCTCGCACAACCTGCTGCACTACACGCTGCCGCGCTTCGGCATCGAGACCACGTTCATCGATCCGCGCGACCTGGACGCATGGCGCAGCAACATCCGGCCGAACACGCGCCTGCTGTTCAGCGAAACCCTCGGCAATCCCGGACTGGACGTGCTCGACGTGCCGGCCGTGGCGCAGATCGCGCACGACGCCAGGCTGCCGCTGCTGGTGGATTCCACCTTCACCACGCCCTACCTCATGCGTCCGTTCGATCTCGGCGCCGATCTGCTCTACCACTCCGCCACCAAGTTCCTGGGCGGGCACGGCGTGGCCATCGGCGGCGTGCTGGTCGACAGCGGCGCGTTCGACTGGGAGGCTTCCGGCAAGTTTCCCGAGCTGACCGAGCCGTACGATGGCTTCCACGGCATGGACTTCCAGGAGGAGTCCACCGTGGCCGCCTTCCTCCTGCGCGCGCGGCGTGAAGGGCTGCGCGACTTCGGCGCCTGCATGGCGCCGGCGGTGGCGTTCCAGATCCTGCAGGGCGTGGAGACATTGGCGCTGCGCATGCAACGTCACGTCGACAACACGCGCAAGGTGGTCGCCTTCCTCGCCGGCCATGCCGCGGTGGAGGGGGTCAACTATCCGGAGCTGGAATCGCATCCCGACCATGCGCTGGCGAAGAAGCTGCTGCCGCGCGGCTGCGGCGCGGTGTTCACGTTCTCGGTCAAGGGTGGCCGCGCGGCGGGACGCAAATTCATCGAAGCGCTGCGCGTGTTCTCGCATCTGGCCAATGTCGGCGATGCCAAGTCACTGGTCATCCATCCAGCCACCACCACGCATTTCCGCATGGACGATGCCGCACTGGCGGCGGCGGGAATCGGACCGGGGACCATCCGCCTGTCGGTGGGCCTGGAAGATCCGCAGGACCTGATCGACGATCTGGCCGGCGGGCTGCGGGCATCGCAAAAAGGCTGAACTGCAAAGAGGCCAGCGAGTCGCCAACGAGCTTTCGGCACGTCGTCCGTGCACTTTGCACGGAGGTTTTGGAGAAAAACTTGGAGCTATCCGTTCACGGCCGCAAGGCCTACGCGTATACCGGCGGCAAGCCCTTCGATCCCACGCTTCCGGTCGTGGTGTTCATCCACGGCGCCGAGCACGATCACAGCGTGTGGGCGCTGCAGAGCCGCTATTTCGCGCATCACGGCCGCAGTGTGCTGGCGCTCGATCTGCCCGGGCACGGACGCTCCGAAGGTCCGCCGCTGGCGAGCGTGGAGGAGATGGCCGATTGGGTGATCGCCTTGCTGGATGCGGTACACGCCGAGCAGGTAGCGCTGGTCGGGCACAGCATGGGCTCGCTGATCGCGCTGGAGTGCGCCGCACGTAGTCCAGCGCGCAGCCGCGCCGTGGCGCTGGTGGGCGCGGCCTTCCCCATGCGTGTGTCGGACGAGCTGCTCGCTGCCACGCGCGACGACGAGCCCCTGGCACAGGACATGGTCAACATCTGGTCGCATGCGGCTTTCGCGCACTATCCGAGCAATCCTGGACCGGGGTTTTGGGTGATGGGCGAGAACCTGCGCCTGATGCAGCGCCAGAAGCCGGGCGTGATGCACGCCGACTTCGTCGCCTGCAACGCCTACGCCAATGGCTCGGCCGCGGCGGCTCAGGTACGCTGCCCGGTGCTGCTGGTGCTGGGTCAACGCGACGTCATGACCCCGCCGCGCGCGACGAAGGAACTGATGGCCGCGCTGCCCGATGCACGCAAGATGGAGATTGCCGGCAGCGGCCACGCGCTGATGGCAGAAAAACCGGACGAAGTGCTGGATGCGCTGCGGGCGTTTGTTTGACTGCAATCCCTTGCCCTCCTCTCAAGAGGA
>JAHCKU010000452.1 GCA_026125625.1 Burkholderiales bacterium
AGTGTGTTCCCCTCCTTGGAAAGGAGGGTGTATCCCTTCGGGGCATAAATCCGCAGAGCGGGGTGGTTGAGGACGACACACGACAAGGGCAAACCATACCACCCCCCGGCCTTCAGCCGGCCCCTCCTCATGAGAGGAGGGGAAGACTTCCCCTCCTTTTCAAGGAGGGGTGTACCCCTTCGGGGCATAAACCCGCGAAGGGGCGGGGTGGTTAAGGAGACAAGAGCACGATGACTAATCCCACCGATCTGCCCAAGCATCTCTCGCTCGAAGAAAGCCGTGGCTTCGACCGCAAGGTCATCGACTACATCCAGCACGCCGCTGCCACCGGCCTGTACGAGATCCGCGGCCTGGGTGCCAAGCGCCACGTACCGCACTTCGACGATCTGGTGTTTTTGGCGGCATCCAACTCGCGCTATCCGCTGGAGGGCTATCGCGAGAAGTGCGTCACCCGGACCGTGCTCGGCACGCGCTTCGCGTCCAGGCCGATCGAGCTGGCGATTCCCATCACCTTCGCCGGCATGAGCTTCGGCTCGCTGTCCGCCAATGTGAAGGAATCGCTGGGTCGGGCGGCAACCGAGTTGGGCACCTCGACCACCACCGGTGACGGTGGCATGACGCCGGAAGAGCGCCGCTCCTCGAAGACACTGGTATACCAGTGCCTGCCGTCGCGCTACGGCTTCAAGCCCGACGACGTGCGCCAGGCCGATGCCATCGAAGTGGTGATCGGGCAGGGCGCCAAGCCCGGCGGCGGCGGCATGCTGCTCGGCCAGAAGATCAGCCCGCGCGTGGCGAAGATGCGCACCTTGCCCGAGGGCATCGACCAGCGTTCGGCCTGCCGGCATCCCGACTGGACCGGTCCGGACGACCTGGCGATCAAGATCAAGGAGCTGCGCGAGATCACCGACTGGCGTATCCCGGTGTACGTCAAGGTGGGCGCCACGCGCACCTTCAACGACGTGAAGCTGGCGGTGCACTCGGGCGCCGACGTGGTGGTGGTCGACGGCATGCAGGGCGGCACGGCGGCAACCCAGACGGTGTTCATCGAGCACGTCGGCATTCCTACCTTGGCTGCCGTGCGCCAGGCGGTCGATGCGCTGGAAGACATGAACATGCGCGGCCAGGTGCAGCTGATCGTCTCCGGCGGCATCCGCACCGGTGCCGACGTGGCCAAGGCACTGGCAATGGGTGCGGATGCGGTATCGATCGGTCAGGGTGTGCTGTTCGCACTCGGCTGCAACAGCGAAACCTACGTCCAGGACGGACAGCACCGGCTTGCGATCAACGATTACGAAAAGATCGGCACGCGCCCCGGCTACTGTCATCACTGCCACACCGGCAAGTGTCCGGTGGGCATTACCACTCAGGACGAAGTGCTGGAGCAGCGGCTGCAGCCGGACGTCGGCGCAAAGCGGCTCCGCAACTACGTCAAGACGCTGAACATGGAGCTGACCACCATCGCGCGCGCCTGCGGCAAATCGAACGTGCATCACCTCGAGCGCGAGGACCTGGTGGCCCTGACCGTGGAAGCGGCGGCGATGGCACGCGTGCCGCTGGCCGGCACCAGCTGGATTCCCGGATGGCGAGAGCGTTGACGACGGTGCACGCTTTCGAAGCGCATTCATCCCCCGGCACAGACCTCGTGCAGCACGAGGTCGGCTTTGCATGGATCATCATCTACGGGCAGGGCGACCAGGAGTAGCAGGCTGTTGCAGAACTGCTGCGCGGGGCTGAACACCGCACTGCGGAGATCTGCAATACTGCGCAGTTTTTTGGACCGCCGCCGCGCCACGGGCTCGTCCCCCAGCGCAGCGATGCTGACACCGGAGCCCCTCCTTGCTGACCGACATCGAGATCGCGCAGCGCGCGCGCATGCAGCGAATTTCCTCCATTGCCGGCGAGCGTCTCGGCATCCCCGATGACGCGCTGGAGCCGTACGGACACTACAAGGCCAAGATCTCGCTCGACTACCTCGATTCGCTGGCAGGGCGCGACAGCGGCAAGCTGATCCTGGTCACCGCGATCAGCCCCACGCCGGCCGGCGAGGGCAAGACCACCACCACCGTCGGCCTGGGCGATGCGCTGAATCGCATCGGCAAGAAGGCCGTCATTTGCCTGCGCGAGCCTTCGCTCGGTCCGGTGTTCGGCATCAAGGGCGGTGCCGCCGGCGGTGGCTATGCGCAAGTGGTGCCGATGGAGGACATCAACCTCCATTTCACTGGCGATTTCAGCGCGATCGCGCTGGCCAACAATCTGCTCGCGGCCATGGTGGACAACCACATCCATCACGGCAACGAGCTGGGCATCGACGTGCGGCGAGTGACCTGGCGGCGGGTGATGGACATGAACGACCGCGCGCTGCGCGATCTCGTCGTCGCGCTCGGGGGGGCGGCGAACGGCTACCCGCGCGAGGACGGCTTCGACATCGTGGTCGCTTCCGAAGTGATGGCGATTTTCTGCCTGTCCACTGATCTTGCGGACCTAAAAGAGCGGCTCGGCGCGATCATTATCGGCTACACCAAGAAGCGTGAGCCGATCCGCGCGCGTGATCTGGGCGCGCATGGGGCGATGGCGGTTTTGCTGAAGAACGCGATCGCGCCGAACCTAGTGCAGACGCTGGAGAACAATCCGGCGATCATTCACGGCGGGCCGTTCGCCAACATCGCGCACGGCTGCAACTCGGTGATCGCCACGCGCAGCGCTCTCAAGCTGGCCGACTACGTGGTCACCGAAGCCGGCTTCGGCGCCGATCTG
>JAHCKU010000453.1 GCA_026125625.1 Burkholderiales bacterium
GGCCTGGCCGATCCGCGCGCGCTGCGCCTGGCGCTCGACGGCTGCGAGACCTACGAGCGGCTCGGCTCGCCCGAGGGCGAGCTGGCACTGGCGCAGGTTGCGCTCTATCTGGCCTGCGCGCCGAAAAGCAACGCAGCCTACGTCGCCTATAATGCCGCGCGGGATTTCGTCGCCGGCGATACGTCACGACCGGTGCCGCTGCATCTGCGCAACGCACCCACGCGCCTGATGAAGGAGCTTGGCTACGGCAGGCGCTACCGCTACGCGCACGACGAGCCGGAGGCCTATGCCGCGGGCGAGGACTATTTCCCCGATGACATGCCCGAGGTGCGCTTCTACCGGCCCACGCCGCGCGGACTCGAAGGCCGGATCGCCGAGAAGCTCGCGCATCTGCGTGAGCTGGATGCGGCAGCAGGGAAGGAGTCGGATGTGCCTGCCGGTGAGGGTATGGAGAAAGACGGCAGCCGGTAGCCGAAGCGCTGAGTACGAAGCGAGAAGATTCCGTGCAAACATATTCACCCGAAGTGGAACAGGTTTCCGATGCTCGATATCCAGCTGCTTAGAAGCGATCTTGAAGGCGTGGCCGCACGCCTCGCCACGCGTGGCATCACGTTGCCGGTGGAGGCGCTGCAGCGGCTGGAGACCGCGCGTCGCGACGTGCAGACCCGCACCCAGGATCTGCAGAACCGGCGCAACGCGCTGTCCAGGCAGATCGGCGAGGCCAAGCGCAAGGGCGAGGACGCCGCGGCGCTGATGAGCGAAGCGGCGGCATTGCCCGAAGAATTGAAGCAGCTGGAAGGCGAGCTCGAGCGCATTCAGCAGCAGCTCAACGATGTGCTGCTGGGCATTCCGAATATTCCGCACGCTTCGGTGCCGGTCGGGAAGTCGGCCGAGGACAACCCGGAGCTGCGGAGGGTCGGCACGCCGCGCAAGTTCGATTTCGCGCCCAAGGATCATGTGGACGTCGGTGCCGGCCTGGGCATGCTCGACTTCGAGCGGGCCGGCAAGATCAGCGGTGCGCGTTTTACCTTGATGAGCGGTGTGCTCGCACGCCTGCATCGCGCGCTCGCCCAGTTCATGCTCGATGTACATACCACCGAGCATGGCTACACCGAGGTGTACGTGCCCTACCTGGTGAACGCCGACAGCCTGCGCGGCACCGGCAACCTGCCCAAGTTCGAGGAAGACCTGTTCGCGGTCCCGCGCAAGGATGCGGACAAGCTCTATCTGATTCCCACTGCGGAAGTGCCGGTCACCAACATCGTGCGCGACGAGATCGTGCCGCTGGAACGGTTGCCGTTGAAGTTCGTGTGCCACTCGCCGTGCTTTCGCAGTGAGGCGGGTTCCTACGGCAAGGACACGCGCGGCATGATCCGCCAGCATCAGTTCGACAAGGTCGAGATCGTGCAGATGGTGCGGCCGGAATCGTCGTACGAGAGCCTCGAGCAGCTCACCGGCCATGCCGAGACCATCCTCCGGCGCCTCGAGCTGCCCTATCGCGTAGTGACCCTGTGTACCGGCGACATGGGCTTCTCCTCGGCCAAGACCTACGACATCGAGGTGTGGCTGCCGGGTCAGAACGCCTATCGCGAAATCTCGTCGTGCAGCAACTTCGAGGCGTTCCAGGCGCGGCGCATGCAGGCGCGCTTCCGCAACGACAAGGGCAAGCCGGAGCTGCTGCATACGCTCAACGGCTCCGGCCTTGCGGTCGGCCGTACGCTGGTAGCGATTCTCGAGAATTGCCAGCGCAGCGATGGCGGCGTCGACGTGCCGGCGGTGTTGCAGCCTTACATGGGCGGCATGCAGGTCATCGAGCCAGCGCGCTAGTTTTCAGCAGCCTGCTGGCGTGTATTGGCGAACAGCTGGAAGCCTGGCGTATGCGGCGCTTCGAAGCGCGAGAGGATGTCGTAGTAGGCGCGGATGTTCTCGGTCAGGATGACCGCCTCGCCACCGCGGCAGAAGCCATTCTTCACAGTGCTGTAGTGCTCGTACAGAGATAGCAGCGGCAGCACCGACTTGACGTCGCTCCACAGATCCGGATTGAGCTTTCTGCGTTGCGTGAGCACGCGGCCATCTTCGAGATGGCCGTAGCCGACGTTGTAGGCGGCGAGCGCGAGCCAGGTGCGGTCCGGCTCTCGAATGCGCAGCGGTAGCCGCTCCTTCAATTCCATCAGATAGCGTGCGCCGGCGAGAATGTTCTGCTTCGGATCGAGGCGGTTGTTCACGCCCATACGATCGGCGGTTTCCGACGTGAGCATCATCAGGCCCCGTACGCCGGTGGGCGAGACGGCGAGCGGATCCCAATGTGATTCCTGGAAGCCGAGCGCGGCCAGCAGGCGCCAGTCGATCCCGGTCAGCTCCTGCGCCTCCTTGAACATGTCTGCATAGCGCGGCAGCACTTCCAGGCGGCGGCGCAGGAAGTGTGCGACGTCGAGCTGATTCAGACGTTCGGCGTGTCCGTAGTAGCGCTCCTGAAGCTGGCGCATGGTGCCGTCGTAGATCAGACGTAGAAAGAATTCCTGTGCCTGATGGACCAGCTGAGGATCTGCATTGCGCGGGAACGCCCACGCCAGTGGCTTGGGATCGCCCAATGGGAAGGCGCGCGCGAGATTGGGATGGAATTTGCGCACGATGTCGAGCACGTGCGCCTGCGTCACCACGTAGTCGGTCTCGCCTCGCGACAACCGGCTGAGCAGACCCTCGCTGTCGCTCTCGGCTACTTCGTGCCAGCGCAGCTTCGGAAAGTGTT
>JAHCKU010000454.1 GCA_026125625.1 Burkholderiales bacterium
TGATCAGCACGATCAACACCGAGATCCATAGCAGAGTCGTCATCCCCATTCTCCTGTTCCACCTGCCCGCATCCGCAATGGACGCGATTCCCCCGCATGTTGCGCGCCCAACAGCAGCGCACCCACGACAATGACCAGCGCGGCATCGGCAAACAGAACGGGGGGCGGTCGCACCACGCGTCGTTTGGAGATCTTCATCGGTCGCCCCCGCTTCCGGCACGGGCCGGCTCACCCATGCAGCCGTGCAGGAACAGATCCACTGCACCATGCACCTGGGTCTTGATGGCATCCTCCGCCAGCCCCTGGATCATGCCCATCAGTGCGAGCAGTTGCGCGGGGCCCTTGACCATTTCGAAGAACAGGCCGGCGGCGAGCCGGGAGTCGGACAGTTCCAGTACACCGGCGGCCACCTGACGATCGAGATAGCTGGTCAGATGGTAGGTGAGCATGCCGAAGCCGCGTCCGATCGCCGCCTGCAGTTCGGGAAACTTATACGCCTCGGCCACCATCACCCGATAGAAGCCGACGCCTTCCTGCGATACGTTCAGGCGCAAGAGGGCCTCTGCAAGCCGTGTAAGAAATACTTCAGGGGGGTCCTCCATGCTGCCCAGACGCGTGAGCGGACCGAGCAGTTCCTCGCGCACCTCGTCCATCATGGCTTCGAACAGCCCTGCCTTGCCGCCGTAGTAACGGTACAGCGTCGCCATCGAGCCACCGGCCCGGCGTACCAGCTCGTTGATGTTGGTGCGCTCGTAACCCTGCTCCAGAAACATGGCGCGCGCCGCGACCAGCAAAGCACGCTTGCGCGCTTCGCCCCGGGCGGTCGGCGCCGCTTCGCCACGCAGCTGCACCCGCTGGGGGGATGAACGATTCTCAGCCATTTTGAACTGTAATGTAGCGAACGCTACATTATTCTAGCGGGGCTGCCTCGCGGAGTGCAAGCAAAACCTTGCAAGGCAAGAGATGTGCGGGGGCCTCGAGACTCGACAAAAACCCAAGGAGAGCCGGAGGAAGGTCGCAGTCGAGGATGGGAACGGAGGCCATCCACCAGCGCGTGATGGCCGGCACTGTGGCCGGCCCCGGGTGGCTGGTGATGTCCTCCTGCCGAGCGGACCTCCGCCGGGCGGTGGATCAGAACTGGGTGGGTTCCAGCGCGAGAACGCTGGTCGAGCCGTGCACGATCTCCTGCCGCAGCGCCTGCGCCAGCGGCAGGATGTGCTCGGCATAGAAGCGCGCGGTGACCAGCTTGCCCTGGTAGAAGTGCAGGTCCGCGGCACCGGCATCCATGTGCTGCTTGGCGACCAGTGCTGCCCGCGCCATCTGCCATCCTCCGGCAACCGTGCCCCACAACTTGAGATAGGGTACTGCCCCAGCCGCGGTGGCCTTGATGTTGTACGGATGGGTTTCCAGCAACCAGTCGGTGGCCTCGTTCAACGCCACCACTGCCTCGGCCAGGGCACGCCGGATGACCACCAGCGCCGGGTCACTGGCGCCCGCCAGTTCCTTGTCGAAGGCGCTCATCTGCGCGATCACGGCCTTGGCCGTCATGCCCTTCTCCGCTGCGACCTTGCGTCCGATCAGATCGTTCGCCTGAATGCCAGTGGTGCCCTCATAGATCGCGGTGATGCGTGCGTCACGCAGATACTGAGCTGCACCGGTCTCTTCCACGAAACCCATGCCGCCGTGAATCTGCACACCGATGGAGGTGATCTCGTTCGCCTGCTCGGTGCACCAGCCCTTGACGATGGGCGTGAGCAGATCGAACAAGGCCTGGCTCCTGGCGCGCTCATCGCGCTCGGGATGACGATGTGCCACGTCCAGCGAGACGCATGCTGCAGCAGCCAGCGCGCGCATCGCCTCCACCTGCGCCTTCATGCTCATGAGCATGCGACGTACGTCCGGGTGATGGATGATGGTCACGCGTTCTCCCCCACGCGCTCCCGTCTCGCGCCCCTGCACGCGCTCCAGGGCGTAGGCACGTGCGTGCTGGTAGGCGCGCTCGGCAATGGCCACGCCTTCGATGCCCACCTCCAGGCGCGCGAAATTCATCATCGTGAACATGTATTCCAGGCCGCGATTCTCTTCGCCGACCAGGTAGCCGACCGCGCCTTCGCGATCGCCATAGGCCATCACGCAGGTCGGACTGGCGTGAATGCCGAGCTTGTGCTCGATCGACACGCAGCGCACGTCGTTACGCGCCCCCAGGCTGCCGTCGGCATTGACCAGAAACTTCGGAACCACGAACAGCGAGATGCCCTTCACGCCCTCCGGCGCATCCGGCGTGCGTGCCAGCACCAGATGGATGACGTTGTCGGTGAAATCGTGCTCGCCGTAGGTGATGAAGATCTTGGTGCCGTGGATGCGGTAGTGATCGCCTTCGGGCACGGCGCGCGCGCGTACCGCCGACAGATCGGAGCCGGCCTGCGGCTCGGTGAGGTTCATGGTGCCGGTCCACTCTCCCGCCACCAGCTTCTCGAGGTAGAGCGCCTTCTGCTGCGCGGATCCGTGACGCAGGATCGCGTTCACCGCGCCGTTGGTGAGCATCGGGCACAGACAGAAGCTCATGTTGGAGGCATTCCAGATCTCCGACACCATGCCCGAGAGCAAATGCGGCAGACCCTGCCCGCCGTACTGCGGATCCCCTCCCAGCGCCGGCCAGCCCGCTTCGCGGAACTGCCGGTAGGCATCCTTGAAGCCCCGCGGTGTAGTCACCA
>JAHCKU010000455.1 GCA_026125625.1 Burkholderiales bacterium
GAGCGTTTGCGCGTGCCCAACGATTGTCGCGACCTCGCCCTGCTCGCTGCCCGCCATCACGGCCAGGTGCATCGCGCCGAGGAGTTGAGGCCGGCAACGATGGTCAAGCTGTTCGAGCATGCCGACGCGTTGCGCCGGCCGGAACGCTTCGAAGCCCTGCTGCAGGTATGCGCCAGCGATTTCCACGGCCGGCCGGGCTTCGAGGCGCTGTCCTACGTCCCTGCGGCACGCCTGCGCGCTGCGCTCGCCGCTGCGCACGCCGTGGATGCGGCGTCCATCGCGCGCGCACAAGAGGTACCGGCGAAGATCGCGCAGGCCGTGCACCAGGCGCGCGTGCAGGCGGTGAAACAGGCCCTGGCGGGCGCGGACTCAGTGCAGGAGGAAGAACAGGAAGCTGACCAGCGCGGACAGGATCAGAGATGAGGCGAACGGAAAGTCGTAGCGTCGCCCCTTGAGCACGAAGCTCACATCGCCGGGAAGGCGGCCCAGCCCGAGCCGGCGCAGCAGCGGCGTGAGACCGCCGATCAGCGACAGCGCGAGCAGCATGGCCAGGAACCACTTCGTCATGACATCGATCGCTCCACTGCAGCGACTATAGCATCGCCCGCAGCGACGGATCGCAGGCACGATCCATCGGCGCACGTGACCTCGAGCAGTGCCCTGCTAGAATGGTTTCCATTGTTCAAGGAGGCAGCGTTGATCGATCTGTATACCTGGAGCACCCCCAACGGCCGCAAGGTCTCCATCATGCTCGAAGAGGTCGGTCTGCCTTATCGCGTGCATGCCATCGACATCGGCAAGGGAGACCAGTTCACGCCCGGGTTCCTTGCCATCAACCCCAACAACCGCATTCCCGCCATCGTCGATCAGGACGGTCCGGAGGGAAAGCCGTTCAAACTGTTCGAGTCCGGCGCCATCCTGCTCTATCTCGCGTACAAGACCGGGCGCTTCCTGCCGCGCCAGATCGCCACCCAGTTCCAGGCCATCCAGTGGCTCATGTTCCAGATGGGCGGTGTGGGGCCGATGTTCGGCCAGGTGCATCACTTCCTGCGCGCCGCGCCCGAGCCGGTGCCCTACGCCATCGAGCGCTACACCAAGGAAACGCGCCGGCTGTACAAGGTGCTGGACGGTCATCTGCAGAACCACGAGTTCCTGGCCGACGAGTACTCGGTGGCAGACATGGCCACCTATCCCTGGGTCGCACGCCACGATTGGCACAAGGTCGATCTCGACGATTTCCCCGCAGTCAAGGCGTGGTACGAGCGCATCGGCGCGCGGCCGGCGGTGCAGGCCGGCATGAAGGTTCCTCAGCTGCAGCGATAGCAAGGTCGTTGACAGTTGTCGCACGGCCGGATTCGTGCGACCCACTCAGGTTCGTCATGCCGGCGCAGGCCGGCATCCAGGTAGTAGAAGCATCCTTCCCCGAGGAGAGACTTGGTAAACCTGGGCCCCGGCCTGCGCCGGGGCGACGAGGTGACTGGGCCGGCCTACGCCGGGGCGACGATGAGACCTGGGCCCGGACAAAAGCACTCCGAGGCAGGCTTCCCCGGGGCGACCAACCTGTCTGGCCGGATGCCGGGGCTAAAGCGGACACGGCAACTGCCGATTTTCGATGTTCGAGCAGGGAAGCTCTGCAGCTTCCCGGCGCAATTCACCGCCGGTCCCCGAACCCAGCCGCATGAGCGACCTCCCGTCCATACCCGAGAAGATCGGCAAGTACCCCGTCGTCCGGGAGCTCGGGCGCGGGGCCACCAGCGTGGTGTATCTGGCACGCGATCCCTTCGCCAATCGTGAAGTCGCGATCAAGGTGGTGCGCAGCGAAGCGCCGGGGGACACCGATCTGCAACGCCGCTTTCGCCGCGTCTTCCTGAACGAAGCGGCGCTGGTGGGCAAGCTGTTCCATCCGCACATCCTGGCCATCTACGATGCGGTCAGCGACGACGAGCTGTCCTACATCGTGATGGAGTACATCGACGGCAAGACGCTCGAGCAGTATTGCGACGTGCGCAACCTGCTGCCGGTGAGCAAGGTCGTCGAGATCGTGTTCAAGTGCAGCCTGGCGCTGGCCTTCGCGCAACGTCACGGCGTGATCCATTGCGACATCAAGCCGGCCAACATCCTGGTCAGCGGCGAGACCGACATCAAGATCAGCGATTTCGGCGCGGCGCTGTACGAACAGGCGGAGCACACGCATCTCAAGGGCGTCGGATCGCCCGCCTACATGTCCCCGGAGCAGGTGCAGGACAAGGAGCTCGATTTCCGCACCGACATCTATTCCCTGGGCGTGGTCATGTATCAGATGCTCACCGGCAAGCTGCCGTTTCGCGCTTCCAGCAAGGCCAGCCTGCTGTACCAGGTGATCAACATTCCGCCGATCCCGCCCAGCACGTTTCGTCGTGACATCCCGCCCGACCTGGACCGCCTCGTCCTGCGCTGCCTGGAGAAGGACATCGATGCACGCTACGCCAGCTGGGGCGAATTCTCGCGCGAGATCACGCACTCCTACCGCAGCCTGGAGATGCCCAGCGAGAACGTCTCGGACACCGAGAAGTTCAACACGCTGCGCAGCCTGTCGTTCTTCAAGGACGTGCGCGATCAGGAGCTGTGGGAGGCGGCGCGCATGACGCAGTGGCGCAAGTTCCTCGCTGACCAGAGCGTGATTCGCGAAGGCGACAGCGGAGACGGCTTCTTCATCATCATCAGCGGTGAGGC
>JAHCKU010000456.1 GCA_026125625.1 Burkholderiales bacterium
TCGCGCCCTGCCCCTATCAAGGGGACCTCGGGGCATGAATCGCGTTCGCTCGATCTTCCTGTCCGATATTCATCTTGGCACGCGCGCATGCCAGATCGATCGGCTGCTTGCCTTTCTCAAGCAGTACGACGCCGAATATCTGTTCCTGGTCGGGGACATCATCGACTTCTGGGCAATGGGGCGGCGCGGCGTGTACTGGTCCGCGGCGATGAACACCTTCGTGCAGAAGGTGCTCAAACGCGCGCGCCAGGGCGTGAAAGTGATCTTCGTACCCGGGAATCACGACGAGGCGCTACGCGACTACGTCGACAACACCTTCGGCAACATCCGGCTGCATGGAAACTACGAGCACGTCGCTGCCGACGGCCGCCGCTACCTGGTACTGCACGGCGATGAGTTCGACGTGGTGACCAAATATCACAAGTGGCTCGCAGTGCTGGGCGATCACGGCTATGCCTTTCTGGTACGCGTGAACGTACTGCTCTCGGCGCTGCGACGCCGCTTCGGCATCGCCGGCTACTGGTCGCTGGCCGGTTACGCCAAGCGCAAGGTCAAGACCGCGGTGAATTTCATCTGCGACTTCGAGGAATCGGTGGCACGCAGCGTCAAGGCACGTGGCCTGGACGGTGCCATCTGCGGCCACGTACACGCCGCCGCCATCAGGCAGGTCGACGGCATCACCTACATCAATTGCGGAGACTGGGTCGACAGCTGCAGTGCCGTGGTCGAACACCTGGACGGGCGCATGGAGCTGATCCACTGGACCGCTGCTCAGCCGGAGACGACATCTGACGAGGACGAGTCCGAGGCGCATCCTGTTCCGCCTTCCACCGACGCGCCCGCCGGTGCGCGTGAGCGCGAGACCGCGTGACGAGCTCGGACGGTTCCTCCATCGCCCCGCGCAGTAGTTTTTCAACAGCCTGCCAAAAAAAAGCCCGCCGAAGCGGGCCAAGAACGAGGAGGAGGAAAACGCTTGCGCGCTACGCCCGGCTGGGCTTGGTGGCGATGTGTGCGTACCGCGCCTGAGTGCGCGAACGCACCGCGACATCCTTGGCGTACACGCTGCTGCGGCCATTGCCGGCCATCGCGCTCTTCTGCGACACGATCATCGACGCACCCGGCTGAGCGTAGACGCTGTCGCGCCCCATGCGCTCACCGGCAAAAACGCTACCCGAGGTGATGACGGCTGCGACGAAGATGAGAGTCTTTGCATACATGGCAGTTCTCCTTGGCTGGTGGGTTGATCAACGAATGGCTATCAGGGTTCGGTTGCGCTCGCACACGATCTGATCCTGGACTATGGTGCAGGAGTAATCGCGTACGGCCAGCGGTCCCGGCTGCGGCACTTCAGCGAGCCCCGCCACGATGTCGGCCGCGAAGACGAGCGATGCGAGCAGACTTCCCGCCAGCACGATTGCTTCAGTGATCTTCATGGTCAACTCTCCGAGTGTGATGTAACGGACAATCGCTTCGACCGCTGCTCATCTCTACTGCTTGCAGGTCCGGTGCGTTCGTCACGGTTCACACTTTACGCGGCCGCTGTATCTCACCGATTTCGTGGTCGAAACAGTTTGTATCGCTGTGTAACGCCAGGGGCATAAGTCATTTTCACGACGACTGCGCGACGGTGCTGCACCCGCCGCCAATGCGACGACGGGTTTCATCGCTGAAACCCGTCGTCCACATGCAGACCTACAGGAGAAATTCGGCTATACGGCGGCACGGTCGCGCGCGCGGCCGAACAACCTGGGAATCAGCATCGGTACTCGGCTGCGATAGAGCCGGTAGTCATCGCCGTGCATGTCGACCAGATCGTGCTCCTCGAACCGGATGGCGATGAGGATGTAGGCGGTGGTGGCGAGCGCGAACACCAGGTGCGCGAGCGTCATCGTCGGCGTGGCCCAGAATGCGAACAGCCAGCCGACGTAGAGCGGATGTCGCACCAGCCTGTATGGACCGGGCGTGACGAAGCGCAGATGAGTATAGGGACGCCCGCGCAGCTGCATCCACACCTGGCGCAAGCCGAACAGGTCGAAGTGATTGATCATGAACGTCGTGGCCAGCACCAGCAGCCAGCCAAAGACATACAGTGCATAGAACACGACGCGCCCGGCCATGTCCTCCACGTTCCAGATCACCCCGCCCATGGGTTGCCACAGCGCGAACAGCAGCAGCAGGGTCAGGCTCGAGAACAATACGTAAGTGCTGCGCTCGATCGGCTCGGGGACGATGTGCGTCCACCAGCGTTTGAAGGCCGGCCGCGCCATCACGCTGTGCTGCACGGCGAAGACGGTGAGCAGGCCCAGGTCGATCAGCAGCGCCCGCCAGAACGGCAGGTGCGGCACACCGTCGAGGGTGGTGGGAACCAGGAAGCCGCCGATGAAGCCGATGGCATACAGGAAGGTGGCGAAGAAGACGGCGTAGCTCAGCAAGCCGTATACGAACAAGGCGAGGCGTTTCATGATGATCGAACTCCTCTGAAATAGGTAGCGTTCGCAGCTTCGATGCCCTGGGGAAGCGCTTCCCTAGTCCCAGTCCAGATCCAGGACGCGGCGCACGGCATCGGTGAGCGCGTTTGTGTGCGAGCCGTCGTCCTCGACGGCGGCAGCACCGAAACTGGCAGCCCCGAAACCGGCGGCGCGGGCGGCGTGCCGAGTCCAGGGGGGGGGCGCGGCCCCCACC
>JAHCKU010000457.1 GCA_026125625.1 Burkholderiales bacterium
TAGGATCATTCCCCGTTCTTTCCAAACCAGTTCTTCAGCCGGCCCAGTAATCCGGGCGAAGCCGGGAAGGGCTTCCTGACGTGCACCAGAATCACGGACACGTTGTCCCGCCCGCCATTGTCGTTTGCCATTTGCACCAGTTGATTAGCGGCAAGAGAAAGGTTTGCCTGAAGTGAAGTCAACGTCAAATGGATATCGTCGTCCTCGACCATGTCGTTGAGACCGTCCGAGCACAACAGATAGGTATCCCCCTCCCGCACCTCGAAGCTGTTGATGTCGGGCTCGACCTCGGGCTCGATGCCGACCGCCCGCGTCACCAGGTTCTTGTTCTGGGAGCGCCGCGCCGCCTCCTTGCTGATCATGCCGCTGTCGATCTGCTCCTGCAGCAGGGAGTGGTCGCGGGTGAGCTGCAGCAGCTCGCCCCCGCGCAGGCGGTACAGGCGCGAATCCCCCACGTGGGCGATGTTGATGTGGTTGTCCGCCAGCAGGGCGACCACCAGCGTGGTCCCCATGCCTGCGTATTGCGGCTGGTTGCTGGCGGCGTGGAAGATGGAGCTGTTGGCGTGGGAGATGGCGTTGTTCAGGATCTCGGCGGCGATGTCCCGGCGGTCGCTCTGCTCCGGCTGGCCGGCCCCGAGCTGGGACAGCAGCTCGCGCGTCTGCTTGGTGATCAGGGCCACCGCGATGCCGCTGGCGACCTCCCCGGCGTTATAGCCGCCCATGCCGTCGGCCAGGACCGCCAGGCCGATGCTGGGATCACTGCCGATGGTGTCCTCGTTGTGCGCGCGCACCATGCCGGTATGGGTGGCGGCGGCAATTTCCAGAGATCGGCTCAGGTCGATCGTGTTCATTTCTACAGGGCGAGATCCACGGATGTGAACGCCGACTGACAGGCACGCAATGCCTCGGCCATTTCCGCGCCGGACTGGAAGCGCTCTTCCTTGCGCTTGGCCAGCGCACGCAGCAGCACCTCGAGCAGACCGTCGGGCAGCGCCGGGTTCAGGCTCAGCGGATCGGCCGGCGATTCATTGGCGATGCGATACATGAGCTGTGCCATCGAGTCTCCCTTGAACGGCAAGGCTCCGCAGCATAGCTGATAGAGCGTCACGCCCAGGGAGAACAGATCGGACTGGCCATCGATCTTCTTTCCGGACAGCTGCTCGGGCGACATGAACGACGGTGTCCCGAGGACGATGCCGGTCTTGGTCCGGTTCGAATCGGTGATGCGCGCGATGCCGAAATCGGTCACCTTGACCGTGTCGCTCGTTGGGTCGTACATGATGTTGCCGGGCTTGATATCCCGGTGCACCACGTTCTGCCGGTGGGCATAGTCCAGTGCGTCCGCCACCCGCGCCATGACGCTGATGACGGCAGGCAGCGGCAGCAAGGCCTGCGGTTTGGTATAGACGCTCAGATCCTGGCCCTTGAGGAACTCCATGGCAATGTAGGCCAGGTCGTGGTCCTCTCCGGCATCGAAGATGGTGACGATGTTGGGATGGGTGAGCCGGCCCGCGCTTTCCGCCTCGCGGAAGAAACGCTGCCGGACCTGCTCCAGCTCCTGCTCGTCGAACTCGGTGGACAGGGCCAGCGTCTTGATCGCCACTTCCCGGCCGATCTTCGGATCCTTGCCCAGATAGACCACGCCCATGGCGCCCTTGCCCAGCTCGCGCTCGATCTCGTAGCGGCCCAGACGCGAAGCCTGCAGCGGGTCCGCCGGCCGTGTCTGCACGCCCGGCGCAGTGGAACTGACCGCGCCGCTCTCGGAGAGCTGCCTGGCGCGCGCGGTGCGCTGCTGCAGATCGCGGAAGGTCGGATCGTGCCGGGCCATGTACTCGAATACCGCCTGCGCCTTGTTGTACTGCCGACGACGTTCGAAGTCGAGTGCGAGGTTGTAGAGGTTGTCCATCACCTGGGCATCGACGGGGCATTGCTGAAACTGCTCGAAGGCCAGATCGAGCTGGCCCTGGCCGTGATAGGCAAGGCCGAGGATGCGGTGGTTGCCAACCGGCACATCCGCATCCGCAGCCGGAGCCGCTTCGGCTGACGACGTTGCCGGTGCGGCGAAGCGGCGGGCCAGCCAGGTCAGCGGATGCCCTGCCAGCAGCAGGCACAGTGCCGCCCCGGTCGGCACCCACAGCAGATGGACTGCCATCAGCAGCAACTGCATGCCGGCCAGCGCCGCCACGGCTGCGCCGGTGATCAGCAGCGCCGGCAACGGGCGCAGGCGCGGCAGCACCAGGGCGAGATACAGCGCCGTCGCCATCAGGATAGCGGCGAGAAACAGCTTGGACCAGGTAGCCGTGCGCGGGACGTCGTCCTGCAGCAAGGTGGAAACCACGTGCGCCAGCACGACCACCTCCGGCAGCACAACGCCGCGCGGCGTGTCGTAGCGCGGGGCCAGGCGTGCGGCGGTCGGACCGACCAGGACGATGCGATCTCGATACTTGTCCGCTTGTACGCGCCCCTGGTAGAGATCGATGAACGAGTCGACGGGGAATACCGCACCGCCAGCCGTGGCCGGATAGATGTAGCCGGCCAGATTCAGATGCTCGTCGGTACGCCAGCGGCGCGCGCCGAGGCTGACGTCGCGACCCAGGTTCAGAACCATGTCGCCGTCGTCGCGACCAAGTGCGCGCACCGCCACCTGCAGAGCGAAAGCCGGCACCAGATCGCCATCGT
>JAHCKU010000458.1 GCA_026125625.1 Burkholderiales bacterium
CCATGGTTCGAGCAGCACAACCCGGATCGTCGCCCGCTGTGGGTCCTGGAGCATGACGGACAGATCGCTGCCTGGCTCAGCTTCTCGTCCTTCTACGGGCGCCCGGCCTACGATCGTACCGCGGAGTTGAGCGTATACGTGGATCAGGCGCATCGTCGTGCCGGAATCGGCGCATACCTGCTGCAGCAGGCGATCGAGCATGCGCCGCGCATCGGCGTCGACCGCCTGCTCGGCTTCATCTTCGGTCACAACACGGCCAGTCTTGCCTTGTTCGAGCACTTCGGCTTCTCGCGCTGGGGCTTCCTGCCCGGCGTCGCACGGCTGGACCGCGACGAGCGCGATCTGGTGATCATGGGGCGTGCGCTGCCGTGATCCCACCTGGGCGTACACGTGATGCTCGTTCGGAGCTTCCCTAGCGATTCCCGGCCAGGAAGTCCACCGCCAGCGCGCTGAGTGCGCGTACGCCCTGAATCAACGCCGATTCGTCGACGAAGAAGTGCGGCGAGTGATTGGGAGCCGCCTGCGCCATGTCCTGATCGGGCGGCGTGATGCCGAGGAAGAAGAACATGCCCGGCACCTGCTGCTGGAAGTAGGAAAAGTCTTCCGCCACCATCACGCGCGGCTGCGTCTTCAGGTTGTCGCCGGCCACGCGTCGCAACGTCGGCAGCATGCGTTCGGTCAGCGCCTCGTCGTTGGTGGTGACGGGCACCGCCTTCTCGATGTCGACCTCGGCGCTGGCCTGGTTCGCCTGTGCAATGTTCTCCGCCACATGGCGGATGCGTGCGTGGATGTCGGCGCGCATGTCTTCGTCGAAGCTGCGGATGGTGCCTGACATCTCGACATCGTCGGGGATGATGTTCTTCCGTGCGCCACCGTTGATGGTGGCGATGGTGACCACCGCCGGCTCCTTGCTGACGTCGATCTGTCGGCTGACGATGTTCTGCAGGCCGAGCACGATCTGCGAGGCAGTCACCACCGGATCGATGCCGCGCCACGGCCAGGCGCCGTGCGTCTGGCGTCCATGCACACGGATGGTGACCCAGTCGGCGCTGGCCATCAGCGGTCCGGCGCGGTAGGTCAGCACCCCGGCCGGGATGCCGGCGATCACGTGCAGGCCGAAGATGGCGTCGGGGCGCGGGTCCTCCAGCGCCCCTTGCTCGATCATGTACGGCGCACCGCCTTTCTCTCCCGCCGGCGGCCCTTCCTCGGCTGGCTGGAAGATGAATTTGACGCTGCCGGGCAACTCGGCACGCATGTCCGCCAGCACCTGCGCCACGCCCATCAGAATGGCGATGTGGGCATCGTGGCCGCAGGCATGCATCACGCCCACCTCCTGGCCGTTGTACTGGCCTTTGGCCGTGGAGCGGAACGGCACGTCGGCCTCCTCGGTCACCGGCAGAGCGTCCATATCGGCACGCAGCGCCACCACTGGCCCAGGCTTGCCGCCCTTGAGCACGCCGACCACGCCGGTGTGGGCGACACCGGTACGCACTTCCATGCCCAATGCCCGCAGATGCTCGGCGACGATGCCTGCAGTACGCGTCTCGCGATTGGACAGCTCCGGGTGCTGGTGGAAGTCGCGGCGCCACTCGATGACGCGTGCCCCGACCTTCTGCGCACCGGCGTCGATACGATCCGTCTGCGCCAGCGCGCCGCCGCACCCAAGACCGCCGACGGCGGCGAGCAGTAGCAGTACCTTGCCCTTCATTGCGTTGTCTCCCGAAGTCGTACTCATGTCGAATTCATGGGGTCGGTTGGGTGCGCCCACGGCCGAGCCTGCGCGCCAGCGCCCAGCCGACGATATACCACCAGCCGCTGCCGACGATCGCATGATAGGCGAGCGGCCACCAGAAGTTCGAAAGATCCGACAGTGGGCCGGCTGGCGATTCCGGCACCACCCACGCCACCGGTATCACACCCAGGCTGACCGGGAAATCCAGCGCGAGGAAGATGAACCAGTGCTGCGCCCAGGGCCCATCGCCGCTGCCGAGAATAAGCGTCACGGTCACTGCCAGCAGGAGCAGATGAACCACCACTGCTGCGACCCCTGCGCGGGAAAGACGTCGTGCCGGCGTGGCGACCTCTACTGCAGTCTCCTCGAAGGCCCCATCCGTGTTGTCGTCGCTTCGCTCTCGATCCAATTCGCCATGGCCGCATACGTGATGCTCATGCAGAGCTTACTGGGTCCCGGCCTCCGCCGGGACGACGATTCGTTTGTGATCTCGTCACTCCGGCGCAGGCCGGAGTCCAGATCAGGCCTTCTTCTCGCGTGCCGCGATGAACTTGCGCACCAGGCTTCGGTGCTCCTCGCTGGCGGTGATCACCGCGTAGTGCGAGGAGATCATGTCCAAGTTGCTGCGCAGGTCGTTGCGCATGCCCTGGTAGATGGCGCGCTTGGTCATGCGCAAGGTCAGTGCCGGCGCGCGGCACATGCGGCGCGCGATGCTCTCGGCTTCCTGCATCAGGGTGGCGTCCGGGAACACGCGGTTGACGATGCCGATGCGCAGCGCCTCCTGCGCGTCGATGAAATCGCCGGTGAAAAAAAGCTCCAGCGCCCGGGCCGTGCCTACCAGGCGTGGCAGGAAATGCGCGCCGCCCGCACCGGGCACCAGGCCGACTTTGACGTAGGTCTCGGCGA
>JAHCKU010000459.1 GCA_026125625.1 Burkholderiales bacterium
CATTCACCTGTTCGCCGAGAAGAATCCGCAGCCGCGCGTGCTCGACGTGCAACTCGGCCCCTGGAGCGGGCGTGCGCGTGTGGCATCGCGCATCCGCATCGCCGATTCCCAGCAGATCCTGGCGGTGGCGATGCTCAGCGACGAAAGCCTGTGGTCGGCGGCGGTGCACGTCGAGGTCACCGTGGCGGGGTGCGGCCTGTGAGCGCGTTGGGCAATGCACGGGTACGTGTGCCGGAGCAGGCGCGGCAAGGGGAGGTGATCGAGATCCGTGCCATGATCGACCATCCCATGGAGTCCGGCTTTCGCCTGAACAACGTCGGCAAGCCGATCGCGCGCAACATCGTCGAAGCCTTCATCTGCGAATACGACGGCACGGAGATCTTCCGCGCCACCCTGCATCCTGCGGTATCCACCAATCCCTATCTGGTTTTCCACACCGTTGCCACGCATAGCGGCGAGCTGAAGTTCACCTGGCGCGACGATCAGGGCGCCATCGCAACGCATACCGAGCGCATCCACGTCACCACCTGACAGGCTCGGTAGAATGCAGCGCATGAGCGATGCGCTGAGCCAGGAGAGGAACGTCCTCGGTGGTCCGCTGCAGGCATGCAGCTACGATCCGCTCACCGGCTATTTCCGCGACGGCTGCTGCTCGACCTATGGCCAGGAGCACGTGGGGCATCTGGTGTGCGTCAAAGTCACGGCCGAATTCCTGGCCTTCTCGCTGGCGCACGGCAATGATCTGAGCACTCCCAGGCCGGAGATGCGTTTCAAGGGGCTGAAACCAGGCGATCGCTGGTGTCTGCACGTGCTGCGCTGGATCGAGGCGTGGGAGGCGGGCAAGGCGCCGGCAGTGGTGCTCGAGGCCACGCACGAGAATGTCCTGCAGTACGCGCCGCTGTCGGCGCTCAGGCGCCACGCGTTGTCGGCCGATTCCTGATGCCTGCCGGCGCCCTGCTAACATTGGCGAATCGGATCCCGTGTATATCGGTTCGTTCATCAACCATGCCTGAACAAGGGAGTTAAACAATGACCAAGGCGGTGCGTTTCCATAAGACTGGCGGCCCGGAAGTGTTGCAATACGAAGACGTCACCGTCGGCGATCCCGCGCCCGACGAGGTGCGCGTGCGCAACACCGCCGTCGGGCTGAACTTCATCGATACCTACCATCGTAGCGGACTGTATCCGCTGCCCCTGCCCAGTGGTCTGGGCCTGGAGGCATGCGCCGTGGTCGAGGCAACGGGCCGCGAAGTGACCTGGGTCAAGCCTGGTGATCGCGTCGGCTACGCCGGTGGAGCACCCGGTGCGTACTCCGAAGTGCGCAATATCAAGGGCGATCGCGTGGTGAAGGTGCCCGAGGGTGTCGACGACAAGACGGTGGCCGCGATGATGCTCAAGGGCCTGACCGTGTGGTACCTGATCCGCCGCACCTATCGGGTGGAGAAGGGCGAGACGGTGCTGTTCCATGCTGCCGCCGGCGGTGTCGGCCTCATCGCCTGCCAGTGGCTCAAGGCATTGGGCGTGAACGTGATCGGCACCGTCGGCTCGGACGAGAAGGCCAAGGTGGCGAAGGCGCACGGCTGCGATCACACCATCGTGTACACGCGCGAGAACTTCGTGCAGCGCGTGGCCGAGATCACCAACGGCAGGAAAGTGCCGGTGGTGTACGACTCGGTGGGCAAGGACACCTTCATGGGTTCGCTCGACTGCCTGCAGCCGCGTGGCCTGCTGGCGGTGTTCGGCAACGGTTCCGGTCCGGTCTCGGCCTTCGATCTCAACCTGCTTGCCGGCAAGGGCTCGCTCTACGTCACGCGTCCCACCCTGATGACTTACACCGCGCGTCGTGGTGATCTCGAGGCCGGCGCTAGCGAGCTGTTCGAAGTGGTGAAGTCGGGCAAGGTCAAGATCGAGATCAACCAGACTTACGCCCTGAAGGACGTGGCGCAGGCGCACCGCAATCTCGAAGGACGCAAGACCACCGGTTCGACCGTGCTGCTGCCGTAAGCGCAATTGCTCCAGCACGATCCCTCCCGCCGGCAGTTCCTGCAGCTGACCGGGCTCGCCGCGGCGGCGTTCGGCGTGTCTGCCGATGACGTCGCCGCCGCACCGGAGATGACCGTGTCGACGTCTTCTGCCGTGATCATGGAGGGTGACGGCCTCGGCTTCACGCCGCTCGAGGCCGCGCAGGATCTGGCGCGCCTGATCGCCGCGCAGCCGCCGGATGCGGACATGTACGGGTTGGGCGGCGTGGTGGAGGAGGTGGAAGCCTACTTCGCGCGCGTGCTCGGCAAGGAGCGCGCGCTGTTCATGCCCACCGGCACGCTCGCCAACCAGCTCGCGTTGCGTGCGCTGGCAGGCACGCGGCGGCGCGTGATCGTGCAGGACGTCAGTCACGTCTACAACGATACCGGCGATGCCAGCCAGACCCTGAGCGGCCTCACGCTGGTTCCGCTCGCCGCCGAGCGTGCCACCTTCACCTGGGCCGAGGTCGAGCGCGTGCTGCAGCAGACGCAGTCCGGCCGGGTGGCGGCGCAGATCGGTGCGCTGTCCATCGAATCGCCGGTGCGCCGGCGCTGGGGTGAGTTGTTCGACCGCACCGAGATGGAGCACGTCTGCGCCCGGGCGCGCGAGC
>JAHCKU010000046.1 GCA_026125625.1 Burkholderiales bacterium
ATCGAGGTCGCGCTTCGCCGCGGCGAGCGAGGCGGCGCAGGCCGAAGCGATGTCCGGCGCGTGCCTGCGCAGCTCCTCGAGGTAGCGCGAGGCGCGGAACACGAACATGCCGCTGTTCCAGAGATAGTTGCCTGATTCCAGGTACTGCTCGGCCACCGCCCTCGCAGGCTTCTCGACGAAGGCCGCAATGCGCGAGGCGCCCGCGAGCGGCGCACCGCGCTGGATGTAGCCATAACCCGTCTCGGGCGCGGTTGGCACCACCCCGAAGGTCACGAGGTGCCCGAGGCCCGCGGCGGCCACCGCCGTGCGGATCGCCGCCTGGAAGGCCGGCAGGCCGCGGATGACATGGTCCGCCGGCAGCACCAGCAGGATGGGATCGGCGCCGGGCAGCGATTCGAGCGCGACCTGGGCGGCGAGTGCGATGGCGGGCGCCGTGTTGCGCCCCGCGGGCTCGAGCAGGATCGCGCGGGCCGCCACGCCCACCTGCCGCAGCTGCTCGGCCACCATGAAACGGTGCGCCTCGTTGCAGACGACGATCGGCTCCGCGGCGCCCGTGCCGGCGAGGCGGCCGACCGTGGCCTGCAGCATCGTCTGCTCCCCGACGAGGGGCAGCAGCTGCTTGGGGTAAAGCTCGCGCGAAAGGGGCCACAGGCGCGTTCCGGCGCCGCCGGAGAGAATCACGGGAATCAGCACGGAAATCCTTGTCGATTCAGGGAATTTGGCGCCGCATGATACCGACTGGCAGCACCGGGAGATATTAGCTAATATTAGCTAATTATGAAAACCGTGAACGTACACGAGGCCAAGTCGACCCTGTCGCAGTTGCTTGCGGCAGTGGAACGCGGTGAAGAGGTGCTCATCGCCCGCGCTGGTCGCCCGGTAGCTCGCCTGACATCGCTCGATCAACCCGGTCGCGGGATGGCATTCGGGACATTGAAGGGACTCATCTCGCATATGGCGGAGGATTTCGACGCCCCGCTGACGGTCGAGGAGTGGCCAATTGAATCGTCTGTCGAGCCATGAAACTGCTGCTGGACACCCATGTCCTGCTCTGGGCACTCGATGACAGCCCACGCCTCAGCGCCGCCGCGCGTGAACTGCTGCAGGACGCACGAAACGATCTACTGGTCAGCGCGGCAAGCTTCTGGGAGCTCGCGATCAAGATGCGCCTCGGGAAGATTGCCCTTCGCTTCCCGCTCCAGGAAGTGGAGCAACACGCCCTCGCACAGGGCTGCCGCCCTCTCGAAATCACGATACGACACACGCTCGCCGTGGCAGATATTGAGTGCGCTTCGACCGACCCATTCGATCGATTGCTGCTGGCGCAATGCGAGGTCGAAACACTGCGACTCGTCACGGCCGATACAGGCCTGCGCGGCGCCGGCAGCGTGCTGTCCGTCTAGCTCTGGCCCCGCCCCACCGCGTAATAGCTGAAACCGAAGCGCTTCAGCAGCTGCGGGTCGTAGAGGTTGCGGCCGTCGAAGATGGCCGGCTGCTTGAGATTCGCCTTCAAGCGATCGAAATCCGGGCTGCGGAACTCCTGCCACTCGGTGGCGATCACGAGCGTCGGCGCCCTCGGTCGCCTCGTAGGCCGAGGCGCAGATCGCAAGGTCCCGCGCGGCCCGAACACGCGCCGCGCCTCCTCGCTCGCCACCGGATCGTAGGCGCGCAGCGTCGCCCCGGCCGCCCACAGCTTCTCCATGATCGTGCGGCTCGGCGCCTCGCGCATGTCGTCGGTGTTCGGCTTGAAGGCGAGGCCCCAGAGCGCGAACGTGCGGCCCTTCAGGTCGCCCTTGAAGTGCCGCTCGATCTTGCCGACGAGGAAAGCCTTCTGGCGCTCGTTCACGCTCTCCACCGCCTCGAGCAGCGCGGGCTTGTGCCCGACCGTATTCGAGGAACGGATGAGCGCCTGCACATCCTTCGGGAAGCAGGAACCGCCGTAGCCCGTGCCGGGGTAGATGAAGCTGTAGCCGATGCGCGGGTCGGAACCGATGCCGACGCGTACCTTCTCGATGTCCGCCCCGACCCGCTCCGCGATGTTCGCGAGCTCGTTCATGAAGCTGATCTTGGTCGCGAGCATCGCGTTGGCGGCGTACTTCGTCAGCTCGGCCGAGCGCAGGTCCATCACGATCAGGCGATCGTGGTTGCGCGTGAAGGGCTCGTAGAGCGCGCGCATCAGCTCGCTGACGCGCGGATTGTCGGTGCCGACGATCACGCGGTCCGGCTTCATGAAATCGCCGATCGCAGCGCCCTCCTTCAGGAATTCCGGGTTCGAGACGATGTCGAACTCGGCGTGCGAACCTCGCCTCGCGAGCGTCTGCGCGATCTCCGCCTTGACCTTGTCCGCCGTGCCGACCGGCACGGTGGATTTGTCGATCACCACCCGATACTCGGAGAGATGCTCACCGATCGTACGGGCGACCGCGAGGACGTACTTCAGGTCCGCCGAGCCGTCCTCGTCGGGCGGCGTACCGACGGCGATCAGCTGGAAGAGCCCGTGCCTCACGCCCTCGGCGGCATCCGTCGTGAATCGCAGACGGCCGGCTTCCGCGTTCTTCCTGATCAGCGCCTCGAGCCCCGGCTCGTGGATCGGGACTTCGCCTTTCTTTAAGGCGCTCGATCTTCCCCGCGTCGACGTCGACGCACAGGACATCGTTGCCCGCGTCGGAGAGGCAGGCGCCCGTGACCAGGCCCACATAGCCGGAACCGAAGATCGTGACACGCATGGGGGCGGGAGATTAGCTGACTTTGGCGACCGCCACACCGTGATATTTCGCGAGACCTGCTTCGACACTGCCCAAAGGACTGTTCGAATACCCATCGGTGGTGCTCACGCTCTTGAATGCGTGGACTCATCGCCTCGGCATTGGCAAGAGTGCTACTCGAACGCGGGTGGAACAGGCCGGTCGAACCCTTCGCCAGGCGCCCGACGTGCGCTAAATCGATGCGCGTGGAAATCCGCCATTGCCCACCTGTTTCGCATGGACGAGTTCGGCCTTCCTCAGCCATACATGATCCTGCAAGGTCCCACCTGGACGATATTCGATGACACCCTTCATCAGGAGATCGCGCGCACGATCACAGTCGTTGCGATTGAGCGCATCCAGCATCTCGTCGATGATTCGCTGAACGTCCCGCCATGGCATGGAGTGTTCTATGGCCCGCATGATCATCGGGTGCTCCGTGCCCGTCACATTGCTACCAATCAGGAGCTCTTCGAATAACTTCTCGGCCGGGGCGGAGGCCGGTGAAGCGGATCTTGATGTCGCGCTCGGGCGTCTTGCCGGCGAGGCGGATCATCTGCTTCGCCAGCTCCACGATCTTCACCGGCTGGCCCATGTCGAGCACGAAGACCTCGCCGCCGCGCGCCATCGCGCCGGCCTGCACCACCAGTTGCGCCGCCTCCGGAATCGTCATGAAGTAGCGAATGACATCCTTATGCGTAACCGTAATTGGGCCGCCCAGGCGAATCTGCTCGCGAAACAGAGGCACGACAGAGCCGCTCGATTCGAGCACGTTGCCAAATCGAACCATGCAGAAACGGGTTGAGGTCGAGCGCTCCTGGATGCCCTGCAGGACGATCTCGGCGAAGCGCTTCGTCGCGCCCATCACATTCGTCGGATTAACGGCCTTGTCGGTAGAGATCAGGATGAACGTTTCGACATTGCACTCGAGTGCCGCCTCGGCCGCATGCCAGGTACTGAAGACATTGTTGTGAATACCCTGGATGACATTCTGCTCCACTATGGGCACGTGTTTGTAAGCTGCCGCGTGATAGATCGTCTGCACGCCGTAGGCCAGCAAGACCTCGCGAACGCGGTTGCGATGATGGGCATTGCCAAGTAGCGCAACCAGTTCGACATGCATGCCTTCGTTTTCGACGATGGCACGCAACTCCCGCTCGATGCTGTAGAGCGCCAGCTCTGACATTTCGAGCAATAGCAGTCGCACTGGTCCGAGCTGCAGGATCTGACGGCAGAGCTCCGAGCCGATTGATCCGCCCGCGCCCGTGACCATGACGACCTTGTGATGGATGCAGGCCGACAGCAGGGCCGGATTCGGCGGTACGGGGTCACGCCCCAGCAGATCGGCTGCATCGACGTCACGCAGATCCGACACTGTCGCGTTGCCATTCACGATGTCGCCAATATCGGGGACTGTCTGCACCTTTACGGGCAGCGGCTCTATCAGCTTCAGAATCTCCTGGCGGCGCTTTCGCGATTGCGACGGAAGCGCAAGCAAAACCGTCGTCACAGCCGAGTCGTGAACCAACCTCTCAAGGCTCCTTGGACCATGGACCTTGATGCCGTTAACCAGGCTGCCGTAGAGGTTTGCATTGTCGTCTATGAATCCAACCGGATAGTAGCGCCTGCTCACAAGTAGAGTTGAAGCAAGCTGCGCGCCTGCAGCGCCCGCGCCATAGATGAGAACGCGCTCCGCATTCTCCGGTCGTGAATACATGAAGCTCCGGATCGCAAACCGCGAACCGCCGACATACAAAAGCGCAAACGCCCAATAGATGGCAAACACCTCGAACGGCATTTCGCCATGTATCAAGGATGCGTTTACGACAACCAGCAACAGGACTGACGTCGTCACTCCTGCGAGTACGGCACCCACAGCTGCGGGACCCATGAATCGGACAACTGCCCGATAGAGGCCGAGCCGTGCAAACACCGGGATCGAGGCACCGAGCGCAACCACGTAAAACCAGACATTGAGTGTTGTGGCAACAACCGCTCCAACCTTGAGTGCGACGGACAGCCAGAGCGTCAGCGGCAAGAAGGTCGCATCCGCCCAGAGCATGATCGCCCGCTTGCTGTCGCGGGGCAGGCCCACGAGCCAGTGTGCGACCGAGGAAGTGACATTTCGGTTTGATTCGCTCATATTGCGCTTTGGTGAAACCTTGTCGTGCGATACCCGTGGTCGGCACACAACAATCGCCAGCCGTCAAGCATGCGGCTGTCGGGGCAACTGACGCGAGTTTACGCCGGAACGTTGTGCGCAGGAAGGCTTTGTGCGAGCACGCGCTAGATGTCTCCGATCGCAGACAGCCGATGATTGGCCCGATTCGTGCGATTGCGGCCCGCGTTCCCGTTCTTCCATGAACCCGCTGCACGATTGTCACGACCCACGGAATCCGGATGGCAGGAACCTGATTCGGGGCTTGATTCGTAACCTGGAGCGCGACTCTCGGGATGCGCGGCACGGGTTGCGGTGTGCGCCGGGCCATGAATTGCCTGGAAGCTGCAGCCAGTACGCTTGTGCGCCCTCGAGACTCGATTCCGATTCACCGTTGGCGCGGACCGGTAAGAGGAAACACGCAATGCAGAGACGCCATCTGTCAGATCCGACCACCTGGGCGTCGCGGTTCTGCCATTGCTCCCTGTTGGTGCTGGGTACCCTTCTGGTCTCCTGCGGTAGCGACTCCGCTGGCCCGCCTCCTGTGGCGAATGCAGCAACTGGCGCCCTCAATGAAGACGAGTCCTATTAGAGCACCCTGACGGGAAACTGATCCTCAGGGGCGCAGGCTGACCTACACTGGCTTCACAGCCAGGCCCATTCACGGCCACGTTCAAGTCGATTCGCTGAGCGGCCAGTTCACCCGTTCCTGACCAGGACTACAACGGCACCGACTCCTTCCGCTTCTTCGTTGCCAACGGCCGGACTCGCTCCACTGCCGCGGTCATCGAGATGTACGTCGCCTGTGAACGATGCGCCCACGCTCGCGGAGATTGCCCACCGGACCAGCGAACAGGGCCGCTATCCATTATCTATCCCACTTGTCGGCGGCGATGTCGATGGGGACGAACTGCGATGGCACGCGACCAGCGGTGCTCGTCTACCGCAGCTCGCGCGGCACCACCCAATTCAGGGTCGAAGTATCCGATGGCACGGCGACTGCGAGCCGCGCGTTCGAGTTCAATGTGAGGGAGTACTCCCAGGTCCACGAGGTCGCGCTATTAAACCCGGAGGCGCAGGCCATTGAACTCATAAACGCGGGGCCGATCGACACATTGGTCAGGCTCGATGTCAACTGGCGCATGTTCCCGGGAAACAGGGATGATATTCTCCGGCGCATCTCGCGAATGAACGCACCGGCGAACCTCGATTCAATGCCATTCCGCATCTGGCGGGCGCTGGCCGAGAACACGCGTCGCGGGGCCACACTTTCCGAGTCTATTGGCTGCATGCACCCGCGCGCGTTAGCCTTCCACCGGTTTCGGCTACTGCGACGACCTGGCCAGCGCCTTCGCGGCCCTATTGTCGGAGGAGGGAATGGAGGTGCGCGTCTGGACACTGAACGGACATGTCGTACCGGAAGTCAAGGTCGATGGACGATGGGAGATGTACGATTCCGACACTGGCATCATCTACTACAACGACTCGAATCAAATCGCAGGCGTTGAGGAATTGATGACTGACCCGACGCTGATCCGCGCAACCCGGGGATACATCAGGGCAACTAAGCTGGACGACGCCTTCCCGTTTTCTGACGAACTCGCCGGCATCTACTCGAGCGTGGAAGACAACCAGGTCATGGACGGCTACACATCACCCATCCCGCGAGCGGATGCCTCGATTGCGATGCCAGCCCGGCGCGACCCTGGTTTTCGGTGGCGTATGGTCAGCGCCGATCTCAGATCATCCGACGGGCAACCCCATTCCGTTCAGAGCGGAAGCACGCCTGGTACTCCCTGAAGGATGGTCGGGGCAGATTCCCCAACGTACTGCTTGTTACCTCCATTACGGGAAGCGGATCTGTACGTGTAAATTCACCACGGTATTCGCGGCCGGAAGCGCGGCCCTGCAGGAACGCCTGAACGGCTTCGACCTGCCGCAGCGCTCGATCATCATCGAGCATTCCGGTCTCGGACATGGATGTCACGTTCCTCGTAAATGCGGTTGCCGGCCATTTGGAGCGCGTCAATCGCGTTTGGATCTCCAGTTTGTATCCGGATGAAATTACCGTTCGCGGGTTCGATCTGGACAGCGACCATCGCGTGACCCGCACATTGACGGCGGATTCAGCGCCCGCCCAGGATTCTGGCAGCCGTTCCGAGCAGGATTCGCAGGTCACCGCCGAATGACTGAGTGCGGACATAGGAACGGTAGCCGGCCAGCTTTCGTGGTATCAGTACTTTGATGTACGTCTCGTCCGGATCTGGCGAATCTGCAAGCAGCCTGGACTCGTCGAAGAACTCTATCGCCGTTGGATCGGTGATCCCGGGCCGCACACTCAGGACTTCTGCCCTCGCATCATCTGGCCACATGGACACGTATCGAGGAACCTCCGGCCTTGGCCCCACGAGGCTCATGCTACCGCCCAGGACATCGATCAGCTGTGGCAGTTCATCGATCTTTAGTCGTCGCAATACGGCGCCGACCCGAGTCACCCGGGGATCGCCCGCCACGGTGACTTGCAGCGCATTCGGCGAGGGCGCATGCCTCATTGTCCGGAACTTGCGGATACGAAAGGTGCGCCCGAACTGGCCCACCCGCTCCTGACGGAAGAATGCCGGGCCGGGAGAGTCGATGCGAACGAGAGCAGCAATCGCCAGGAACAAGGGCGACATGATCAACAAGAGCAGTGAAGAGACCAGGAAGTCGAAAATACGCTTAGCGGCCAAGCACGAGGTCCCTGAAAGCAGCGATCACACGCTCCTGATCATCGTCAGTCATGCGTGTGTACAGAGGCAGGCTGATACCCCGCTCGTAGAGTTCCTGCGAAACCGGGAAGTCTTCGGCGCGGAGCGAGTAGCGGTCTCGCCAGTAGGGTTGCTGATGCAGGGGAACGTAGTGCACGCTGGTGCCGATCCCCCGTTGTGCAATCCGCGAGATGAGTTCATCCCTCCCGATCCGCGCGTCGGCTAGAAGGCGAATCACGTAGAGATGCCAGGCATGGCTATCCCCCTGACGCCTTGGTGGCAAAGCAATGGGCAGATCAGCAAAGGCATCATCGTAGCGGCGCGCCAGGAGTGCACGCCGCTCCCGGAAGCGATCTGCTTTGCGCAGTTGCTGCAAGCCAATCGCGGCCGCAATGTCCGGCATGTTGTACTTGAATCCGGGCGCCACAACCTGATACCACCACGCAGGCTTGTCAGAGACGTAACGGTCGAACGCATCACGATCGATCCCGTGCAACCTCATGACGCGCGCCCGACGCGCGATGTCTTCCCGGCGCGTCACCAGCATGCCGCCTTCACCTGTAGCGATCGTCTTGGTGGCATAAAAACTGAATACCGTACAGTCCGTGCCCAGCGTACCGATCATCTGGCCATTCAGCTTGGTCGGCAGCGCGTGCGCCGCATCTTCGATGATCGCGAGGCCCTTCTCATGCGCAAGTGCAGTGATTGCTCCCATGTCCGCTGCCAGTCCCGCGTAGTGCACCGGGATGATGGCCCGCGTTCGTGTGGTGATCCTGGACGCCATGGAATCGGCATCGATGCAGTATGAGCGCTCGTCGACATCGACGAACACCGGATCGGCTCCCATGTACCGCACGACTTCAGCGGTCGCCGTGAAGGTATGCGTCGGAACGATGACTTCATCGCCAGCAGAAATGCCCAATGCTTCGACGGCGAGGTGCAGGCCCGCAGTTGCCGAGTTGACGGCAATGGCGTGCAGGTCACCAGCCCCGAGAAAGGCCGCGAACTCCGATTCGAATCGCTTTGCCTTGGGGCCTGTCGACAGCCATCCGGAGCGCAGGGTATCGACAACTTCTTCGATCTCCTCGTCACCGATATCAGGAAGTGCAAATGGAAGGAAACGGCTCACTACTTCATCCTCAAATCTATCGCGATGCGGCGTCCGGGGGCTTGCTGATCCAGGCCATCACGTGCGTTCGCATCATGGGCAGCAGGTTCACCAGCCCATACAATGGCGGACAATAGCGCCCCAGCGGACGCCCAATCGGAGGCGCCAACGTTACCCGGGAATGCCGTAGGCATCCCTCTGGGAAGAGTCGCCGGATCTCTCCGACCGGCACCCCCCTTACATCCGGATTCGCGGGATTGTTCCAGGTGAAGTCGTACCAAAGCACCCCTCCTCCCGGCTTGACCATGCGCCACATGTTGTCTGCGATCTGCTGTCGCAGTCGCCCATCGAGTACCGAGCTGAACAGCATCGAACAGAATACGACATCGAAACTCTCCGACGGCGCGCCATATCTCGAAGCCTCGCTCGCTTCCACGCGGGCTTCCATGGGCAATCTCGAGCGTGCGATCGCTACACGATCCTCGAGCAGGTCGATACCACTCAGTCTTTTCGGTAGATAGCCCAATTGCATGAAGAAGAGCAGGCTGGAGCCGACACCACAGCCAATGTCGAGCAGTGACCGCTCTCCCGGCGGCAACATGCCGGCGCGCAATAGTGCCCTTGCGGCACACCATTCGACGCCGGCGCGCACACGCATCATCCACGGATCCCATGGGTCGTAGCGCTTCGAGCGCCGGGCATAATTGTCGCGAATTTCGCGGATGATATCGCCGGCCATGATCAGCGCCTCGCGACGCTGACTGTGGCCCCAGATGGCGAACGGCCCAACAAAGCGTCGAGCAAACCGAAGAGAAAACCAAGGCCATAGCTAACGTGGTAGATGAGGAAGATCCCGGGTAACAGCGGAAGCAAGGAGGCTCGTCCCGCGCGAATTGCTGCTTGCAGAGACGCCGCCAACGACAGGACGAGATATGCCAGCGTCAGTGCGCCCAGCGCCCACCATGCTGCCGGCAGCGCGAATCCCGCAACCGCGAACACGCACGCCATCAACATGGCCGCGATCGGAACAACGTGCCGCCACGAAGCGGGCTTCCCGTGCTTCCTGATCACCGCGACTTTCCAGTAGCCATACTGGAAGTACTGTCTGAAGAGACCCTTGACGGAATTCCTGGGGGAATACCATAGTCGAATCGAGGCGTCCTGCCAGATTCGTCCGCCACTTCTCGCCAGCCGAAGGTTCAACTCGTCATCCTGATTCCGGACCATGGTCTCGTCGAACAGGCCGATGGCGAGCAGGGTATCTCGCCGCCAGCACCCGAATGGCACCGTATCTACCTCACCCGTGTAGTCGGCGTCATGGAACTTCGCGCCACCTACCGAGAACCAGGAACGGAATGCCGCAGCATTGGCTGACTGGAATAGCGTGCCTGATCTCGTGCGGGCTGCACCACCAACGTTGGCTGCTCCCGTGCTTTCCAGCACCCGAAGGCATGACGCCAGATAGTCTTTCGCGTAGTGCGTGTGCACGTCCATCCTGACAATGGTATTGCCCCTCGCCGACATGATTGCCCTGTTCAGGCCACTCGACACAATTCCCTCAGGGTTCTCGATCAGCTGCAACCGGGGCTCCCGGCTTGCGCGGTCCTGCAATCTGGCCCGGGTCCCGTCATCGCTACGGCCATCCGCAATAATGACTTCGTACGTTCCCGGGACTCCCTCCTGGTCCAGCACGCAATCCAGGAACTCATCGATTGCATCGACTTCATTCCTGCAGGGCACGATCACGGTAAGGTGGGGCGATCCGGGCCGGGACTCCGTATTGTCCTCTGTCATTGACGTTTGCATCCGGATACAGAACTGGGTAGCTCGAGCATTCCTGTGCGCATGAATTATATCCCACGCGTCTGCTCGCCACCCACTGCCGGCACCGCCCGACGCTCTAACCACGCAGTGAGTTTGTCGCGAGCAATTCTCGAGGCGTCGAAGTTGGCGAGGATGAACTCGCGACCAGCCTGCCGATCCCTGTCATTCGCCTCGCAATCCGCCGTCGCCTCGACGAGCTTGTTTGCTGCGCCCTTCGCAGTCGCCCATTCTCACAAATCCAACTTCGTGCCAGCGGCTGCAGGAGTTCCTCGATACCTGGCGATTCGGTCACGACGCAGATGCAACGGCAGGCCATGGCTTCCTTGACGGCATTCGGCAGGCGCTCCGACGGATTGCGGGACATCAGCAGGAAGAACTCTGCAATCGCCAGTTCCTCATAGACCCGGTCGTGCGGCATGGCGCCTGCGAACTCGACGCTGTCGCCGACTCCGAGCTGGTCCGCCTGGGCACGCAACGATTCGAGCTCTTCGCCTTCGCCGATGACCTTGAGAGTCAGCCCAGGGCTCCGACGCTTCGCGAGTGCGAACACGCGCAAGGCATCGTCAACCCCCTTGTTCTTCACCAACCGGGCGATTGTGACAATGCTTCCGGGGCGCTTGCGAGCGAGTTGCGCGGGTGCAGGCACCTCAGCCAGATCGATCCCGTGAAAAAAGACCTGCAGTCGATCGCTCGCCACGCCCAGGGATCGAATCTGCTCAACATTGCACTCGGCCAAGGTCACCAGCGTATCGACTTCATCCGCGAGCCGAATCCCTGGCCCGAAGCGGTACACCAGGTCGAATGCGTAGAGGCCCATCGAAACGTGGACGTGCCGCAAGTAGCGCCTCGCAAGATAGCCAACAACGGCGGGGTAATGCCCCCAGTAGAGGTAAATGACAGATGGAGGGGAGCGCAGACACTCGGCAAAGATCTCGAAGAACCTCGGCAAGAGCAGCACGCAACGACTTGTGAGCCCGGGTGTACCCCTGCCATTCCAGACCACCCAGAGCAGTGTCCTGCACGCCATGACCGGATGCCGGAGCGCGAAGAGCACGCCGTGCAGATATGAGCTTGATCTTGCGTGCGTTACATCGGCGCGCCTGAGCCTCAACTTCTCCGCCAGGGCCGCCGACTCCCGGCGCGCGGGCCTGAAAGCCCGTATTCTCAGGCGCGCGCCTGCTCTCTCCAATGCCTTGAATTCAACCGCGGCGAAGGCTTCGGACGGCAGTGGGAATGCACTGGTGACCACCAGAACGTCGGTTTCCCGGTCGATCATTCCGGATTCGAGCTCAGGTTTCATTCGGCGAGCCCTTCCGCCGCGCGATGACGGTCAACGCCGCAGTGCGATGATCGTCCGGTGACCAATTGCGGAACGGAATTGGCAAACGCGCCGATGACCGGCTGGGTTGGGCGTAAATCCTACCCTGCCACATTACTTCGAACCCTGCGGACTCGAGTGCGTCAAGTTGCTGTGTCGGGGAGCACCGGTTCAGCAGATAGGGACGACGCCCCTTGACGATGCGCCACAGGCGCTCGGGATACTGCAGGTGGCCATCCCAATCTGGAGTCAGGCAGTGGCTGCGAAAATCGATTGCATGACTTACGATTCCACCGGGCTTGATGAGCTCCGCCAACCTGAACTGTGTCTCGCGCACATCCACCACGTGCTCAAGCACAGCTTGGGAAAAAACAAGATCCAACTGGCCGCGCCGACCGGCGATATGCTGATCCCAAGGCACGCGATAGTTGATTGAAACCTCCGACGATTGCCCCTCCATTGCCAAATTAATCGCGCGCACTCGCCCTTCGTCGAGAGTGAGACCGAGGTCCTGTTCGGAATACAGACTGGATGGAAATCCGTAACGCTCCAGTTTGGGCTGCATCCGTGGAAACTCGCCATCGTCTGGAATCGACGCCCTCTGCCTGAACAAGTCAACCAACTGCCCGAAGATCAGCCTGTTTCGCGTTGCGCGCGCGTAGTGCACCACATCAAGCGCCTCCAGATGCGACACACCGGAAAGCAACGCTGTCAGCCCGATTCCAATCGAATCGCCGGGCCCCAGTTCCGCGATCCGTTCGAATCTCGTCACGCCCGCGTACTTTGCGACAAGGGTTGCATGCCGCATCCAGACCGCGTAGCAATAGCGTGCAGTGCTGGTCCCTCCCGTCGCTCCCCGCTCAGGCTTGTATAGCCCGGGAATGTAGGTTGCAGCACCCTTCATCAACGGCAGCAATTGCACGGTCAATCCCCCAGCGTCGTCATGGCATTGCCAACTCCCCGCCGATGCGCTATCGCCCGCGCGATCAGGCGTTCGGAACCGGCAATCGCGGACACGGCGGAGAGCTGTTCCGCGACCCGCTGTCGCGCATGCTCTCCGTTCCAGGAGGGCAGGCGGGAAACGGCGTTCGCAATTGCGTCGGCCAGGGATCGCCAATCCCCGGGTTCAGCCAGCAACGAGTCGTCCATGACGAGCCAGGAAGAATCACCGACGCGCGTCGCGACACACG
>JAHCKU010000460.1 GCA_026125625.1 Burkholderiales bacterium
GGCGATCCAGCCATCCTTGCGGCGTGGCCTGTTCGGCATGCCCGTGCGCACCGTGGCTGTGCCCATGACTATGGACATGGACGTAGTCGCCGTGCACGTGGAAGTGACTGTGGCCGTTGCCCGGATGCGCGGCAGACGCGCCGTGGTGATGATCCTGCTGCAGGTACAGCGAGAGCTTTCCACGCGCCTGCAGCGCAACCGCGCGCAAGGCGAGCAGGCCCAGAATCACCAGCATGATGCCTACGGCGAACTCCATCGCCAGTCCCGCGCGCGGCGGGATCACCACGCCGAACACGATGATGGCGGCACCGACCAGCGCAACCGTCACCGAATGGCCGATCCCCCACAAGGCGCCGATGGCCGCCGCCCCCCGCAGGCTGCGCTCGCGCGTAACGATAGTGGCGACGGCGAGCACGTGATCGGCATCCATTGCATGCTGCATGCCGAGCACGAACCCCACAGCCAGAAGCGAGAGCAAGGCAAGCGCCGATTCCATCATCATTCATGCCTTCTTGGCTACGGCAAAAAAAACGGCACGAGATGCCCGCACCGTTTCGACATGCCTGTTGAGGGACGCAGTCGTCCTACGTATGATCGAAAAATCTTACTCGCGCGCCACGAAGGCACGCAAGCTTTATCGGAGAACGAGGAAATTCAAGCGCGCTCGAACCAGCGGCGCACCCACGGCACGCGCCGCAGGGCGAGGTCGAGCAGATACAGCGCCAGCGCAGTGGCTGCGAGCCAGGGCCAGAGGGCGATGCGCGTCACGCCATGATCGTCTTGCGGATCGAAGATCTCGGCAATGCTCGGGCCAACCTTGCCTCCGGTCTGTGCCGTCAGGGTGGCCAGCAGTTCCATGTCCGGCGGATAGTTGCGGTACTCATCGGCATAGGGGTAGAACAGCTGGCGCGTACCGGCGCGACGCACGATCTCGTCACCCACACCGTCGGTGATCAGCTCGAACGTATAGGGTGCCGGTGCGGCGGACAGCCGCATCAGCGTGCCGATGTATTCTCCGGGCGCACGCTGTAGCAGCGACAGTTGCTCGCTGCTGCCGTCGGGACGCGAAACGCGTACGCGCGGCGCAAGATCGTTCTGCCACCGGCCGCTCGTGCTCATCACACGCAATGTGACGTCCGCCTGCTCACCTGTGCGCTCCACGACGAAGCTCACCTGCTCGCCCAGGTCACGGCGCAGCGTATCGCGCATCAGCTGCGCCCAGAATTTGCCGTAGCCGTCCCACTGCAACCATTGCGTGGCCCAGCGGTTCTTCACGTCGGAAGCGAACATGACGGTGCGCCCCAGGCCATACTGCCAGCGCGCCAGTATTGGCGCTCCACTCTCCGTGACGAGAAAGACCTCCGCGCTGTCCCTGGCCTTCACGCTGGCGTAGCCGAGCAGCGGGGGCGCCCGGCCGAAGTCCACGCCGCGTATCGCCTGGATGCGCTGCTTGACGATCGGGCGGAACGATTCTTCCATCAATGAGGTGCGCGAGACGTCCTGGGTATCCTCCACGAACAATTGCGGCACCTGCTCGATGTCTTCGGCGCTGTAGCTTTTCCCCCTGCCCAACTCGGCGATGCGCGCCATCAGCTCGGGGTTGCCGCTCTTGCCGATGGTCACGGTGGAAACCGTGATCTTGGCCTCGTTCATGCGCGCGAGCAGGCGGTCGAAATCGGCGTTAGCCGTGTCGCCGTCTGAGAGCAGGATGACGTGCTTGCGCTTGGCGGGGTTGTTCTGCAGCATGCGCAAGGCAGCGGCCAGCGCCGGATAGAGATTGGTCTGGCCGCTGGCCTGGATGCGGTCGATCAGATCTTCCGCACGGCGCTTGCTGCGCACGTATTGCAACGGCACCGCTTCGTTCGCCTGCGAGTCGAAGGCGATCACGCCGAAGTAGTGCTGCTCCTCCAGCAGGGCCAGGGCCGCATGGGCGCCGGCCTTGGCCAGCGCAATAGGCCGTCCTTTCATGCTGTACGAGCGATCGATGCACAGCACGAGCGCGAGATCCTTGCGCTTCTCCTGCGACTTGAACTCCACCGGCAGGATCTTCTCCAGCGGCGAATCCGAGTACCCTTTCTCCCCGTACGTGCTCTCGCCCGAGGCGAAGATCAGCCCGCCGCCGCGCTCCTGCACATAGGCGCGCAGCGCCTGCATGGATGCCTCCGACAGCGACTGCGCGGGCACGTCGCTCAGCAGCACGCCGTCATAGACATCCAGCGCCGCCGGACGGGACGGGACGCGCTCCGGTCCCGTCATCTGCACCGCCAGCCCGTCGCGCTCCAGCGCATCGCGCAGGTAGTGAGCCGAATCGGCCTGGCTCTCGACGTACAGCACACGCGGGCGTGGGTGCACCCACACGCTGTGCTCGAGGCGATCGTTGTCGCGCAGCGCATCGCCTTCGGCGCTCAACTGGGCGCTCAGGCGCACCGCCCCTTCACGCTGCAGACGCACCGGCAGCGTCACCGAGTTGCTGCCTGCCTCCAGCGACAATGTACGTGTAGCCAGCAGACGCCCGCCACTGCTCAGACGCAACTGCGCCCTCGCCGGCTGCTGGCTGACCACGCGCACCGTTGCCGTGCTCGGCTCGTCGCGCCGCACGATCTCCGGCAGCTCGATGGCCT
>JAHCKU010000461.1 GCA_026125625.1 Burkholderiales bacterium
TCGGCATCGCCGAGGAGCATCTGGCGCGGCTCGCGGTGCCGTTCGAGCAGGTCGGGGTCAACGACCCCAACCGGCCGCAGGGGACCGGCCTCGGCCTCGCGCTCACCAAGGCGCTGGTGGAGATGCATGGCGGACGCGTGGCGGTGCGCTCGGCCGGGGTGGGACAGGGCAGCGAATTCATCGTGAAATTGCCTGCGCCGGTGCGGGCGGTCGAGGTACGAGCGAGGGAATCTGAGATGTCGGAGCGCATGACGACGCGGCGCCACCGCGTGCTGGCGGTAGATGACAATCGTGACTCGGCCGAAAGCCTGTGCATGCTGCTGGAGCTGTGGGGGCACGAGGCACGCTGCGCGTTCGATGGGGAGGAGGCGCTCGATCTGGTCGAGGCCTTCGCCCCCGACGTCGTGCTGCTCGACATCGGGCTGCCGGGCATGAGCGGCTATGATCTGGCGGTGCGCATGCGTGAGCGCCAGACGCCGCAGCGGCTCACGCTGATCGCGGTCACCGGCTACGGCCAGGAAGAGGACAAGCGGCGCGCCAGCGACGCCGGCTTCGATCATCATCTGATCAAGCCGGTCGATCCCGACGTCCTCGAGCGGCTGATGAGCTCGCTGGTGCTCCCGGCTGCTTGAAGGAGGCTGAGCCCCGCGCAGTAGTTTTGCAACAGCCTGCTATGTTCCGGGCAGCTTGTGTGCCTTGTAGTCCTCGCGCAGCTTGGTCTTGAGCACCTTGCCGGTGGCAGTGTGCGGCAGCTCGTCGACGAACACCACGTCGTCCGGGAGCCACCACTTGGCCACCTTGCCCTGGAAGAACTGCAGCAGCTCCTCGCGCGCGAGCGCTGCTCCCGGCTTCTTCACCACGATCAGCAGCGGGCGCTCGTCCCATTTCGGATGCACCACGCCGATCACTGCCGCTTCCTTCACCGCAGGGTGTGCCATGGCGGTGTTCTCGAGATCGATGGAACTGATCCACTCCCCGCCCGACTTGATCACATCCTTGGAGCGGTCGGTGATCTGCATGAAGCCGTCGCGGTCGATGGTGGCGACATCCCCGGTGGGGAACCACTTGCGGCCCTCGCCGTCCTCCCGCAGGGGATTGCCGCCTTCGCCGCCGAGGTACTCTGCGGTGATCCATGGGCCGCGCACGAGCAGGTCACCAAAGGCCTTGCCGTCCCACGGCAGCTCCTTGCCGTCGTCGTCCACGATCTTCATGTCCACGCCATAGATCGGGCGCCCCTGCTTGGCCTGGAGGGCGTACTGCGCCTCCCGGTCGAGATTCGCCTGCTGCGACTTGAAAGTGCATACCGTGCCCAGTGGCGACATCTCGGTCATGCCCCAGGCGTGCAGCACCTGCACGTCATAGCTTTCCTCGAAGGTACGGATCATCGCCGGCGGACAAGCCGAACCGCCGATCACTGTGCGGCGGAAGGTGCTGAAGCGCAGGTCGTGCTGCTCCACGTGCTGGAGCAGTCCGAGCCATACCGTCGGCACGCCGGCGGACATGGTGACCTTCTCCGTTTCGAACAGCTCGTACACGCTGGCACCGTCCAGCGCAGCACCCGGAAACACCATCTTGCACCCGGCCAGCGGGCAGGCGTAAGGCAGGCTCCAGGCATTGGCATGGAACATCGGCACCACCGGCATCACAACGTCGCGTGCGGCCAGGTTGAGGGCATCCGGCAGGCCGGCAGCATAGGCATGCAGGATGGTGGAGCGATGCGAGTAGAGCACTCCCTTGGGATTGCCGGTGGTGCCCGAGGTGTAGCACAGCGAGGAGGCAGTGTTCTCGTCGAACTCGGGCCAGGTGTAGTCGTCCGAGTGGCCGTTGATCAGATCCTCGTAGCACAGCAGATCGAGGGTGCTGTCCGGCATGTGTGCCTTGTCGGTCATCGCCACCCAGCCGCGCACGCCCTTGCAATGCGGGGCGATGCCTTCGACCAGCTTGAGGAAGGTCAGATCGAAGAACACGTACTGATCGGCGGCGTGGTTGACGATGTAGACGATCTGCTCGGGAAACAGGCGCGGGTTGATGGTATGGCAGATGGCAGCGCTGCCGGAGGTGGCGTAGTAGATCTCGAAATGCCGGAAGCCGTTCCAGGCCAGGGTGCCGATGCGATCGGCCGGCCGCACGCCAAGCGCGCCGAGAGCATTGGCGAGTTGGCGCGCGCGCCGATGTGCCTCGGAGTAGGTGTAGCGATGGATGCCGCCCTCCACCGTGCGCGACACGATCTGGGTGTCGCCGTGGTAGCGGTCCGCATGGCGGAGCAGCGAGGAAATCTGCAGAGGCATGCTCATCATCAAGCCGTGCATTCGGGTACTCCTGGAATCGTCTGATGCGTCCGGCAACGATTCTAGCAGCCGGCCGGCGCGATCACGACGACGGGTTTTCCGCCGCACCGGCTTTCCGCTAGAATCGCCGGCTGCCGCGGCTGCCGAGCCCTTTCCGCTCATAGCCGGTGCGGCGCGCGAGCGCCGAACTTCGACCCGGGCGCCATGGAATTTTTTGTCGTTCAGCTTCTGAACAGCCTGTCCTACGGGCTGCTGCTGTTCATGCTCTCCAGCGGTCTGACGCTGATCT
>JAHCKU010000462.1 GCA_026125625.1 Burkholderiales bacterium
CGGCGGATAGCCTCGCCGTATAATCCACATATCGTCTCGTCTTGCTTGCAGGTCGATGCGCGAAAACAACGAATCGAGGGACAGGAACATGAGACTCATCCTGCTCGGCGCACCCGGCGCTGGCAAGGGAACCCAGGCGGTGGCCATCACGCGCAAGTTCGGGATCCCGCAGATCTCCACCGGCGACATGCTGCGTGCCGCGGTACGCGCGGGTACGCCACTGGGACTGGAGGCCAGGAAGTTCATGGACGCCGGCGCGCTGGTGCCCGACGAAGTGATCATCGGCCTGGTCAAGGATCGCATCCAGCAGCCTGATTGCGCCAAGGGGTTCCTGTTCGACGGCTTTCCACGCACCATCCCGCAGGCGGAGGCGATGAAGCAGGCGGGCGTGGATCTCGACTACGTGGTCGAGATCGACGTCGACGATGCGGAGATCATCAAACGCCTGTCCGGCCGGCGCGTGCATCCCGCTTCCGGACGCACTTACCACATGCATTTCCAGCCGCCCAAGGTCGACGGCAAGGACGATGCGACCGGAGAAGATCTCATCCAGCGCGATGACGACAAGGAAGAGACGATCATGAAGCGGCTGCAGGTCTACCATACGCAGACCAGGCAGCTGATCGATTACTACTCGTCGTGGGCCGCCAAAGGCGATGCACGCGCGCCCAAGTACCGCAAGGTCATGGGCACCGGCAGCGTCGAGCAGATACGGGACAGAATTTTCGCGGTGCTGTCATAGCAGCCTGTCGATAGCCGCGCCGGCGGCCCTGAGGCGGCAGGCATTCTGCGCGGCGCTCATCGGGAGTGAAGATGGCCAGGAAGAATGCGTTCTACGCACAGTCCGGCGGCGTCACTGCCGTCATCAACGCCAGCGCCTGCGGCGTCATCGAAACCGCGCGCAAGCATCGTGACCGCATCGGCAAGCTCTACGCGGGGCGCGACGGCATCATCGGCGCACTCACCGAGGATCTGATCGATACCGGCAGGGAGTCGGCGCGGACCATCTCCGCCCTGCGCCATACGCCCGGCGGCGCCTTCGGCTCGGCGCGCTACAAGCTCAAGAAGTTCGAGGACAACCGGGCGCAATACGAGCGCCTGATCGAAGTGTTCCAGGCGCACGACATCGGCTACTTCTTCTACAACGGCGGCGGCGACTCGGCCGATACCTGCCTGAAGGTATCGCAGCTGTCGGCCCAGATGGGCTATCCCATCGTCTGCGTGCACGTGCCCAAGACGATGGACAACGACCTGCCCATCACCGACTGCTCGCCCGGCTTCGGCTCCGTGGCGAAGTACTGCGCCACCAGCATTCGCGAAGCGGGCTACGACGTCGCTTCGATGGCCAGGACCTCCACGCGTGTATTCATCATGGAAGTGATGGGGCGTCATGCGGGCTGGACCACCGCCGCATGCGGACTGGCCTGCGAACGCGAAGGTGAAGCGCCGCACGTCCTGCTGTTTCCGGAGATCGCATTCGCGCAGGACAAGTTCCTGGCCAAGGTCGATGCGACCGTCAAGCAGTGCGGCTACTGCGTGATCGGCGTTTCGGAAGGACTGCAGGACGGTCAGGGCAGGTTCGTTTCCGAAACCGGCCTGCGCGATGCGTTCGGCCATGCCCAGCTCGGCGGCGTGGCACCAGTGCTGGCAGCGCTGGTCAAGGACAACCTGAAGCTGAAATACCACTGGGCAGTGGCCGACTACCTGCAGCGTGCCGCTCGCCACATCGCCTCCAGAACGGATGTGGCCCAGGCCTACGCAGTCGGCAAGGCTGCAGTGGAGCTGGCGCTCAAGGGGCGCAACGCAGTGATGCCTGCCATCGTGCGCAAATCCGATAAACCCTATCGCTGGAGCATCGGCGTGGCCGAGCTCGAGGATATCGCCAACGTCGAGAAGAAAATGCCGCGCGATTACATCACGGCCGACGGCTTTCACATCACCGACAAGTGCCGCCGCTATCTGCTGCCGCTCATCCAGGGTGAGGACTATCCGCCGTTCAAGAACGGCATGCCCGATTACGCACGATTGAAGAACCTGCCGGTAGCCAGGCGCCTGGCGAGCAGTTTCAGCGTGTAACCCCTGCCCTCAACTGGCCGACTCGTTCTCCGGGGCGCCCTGAGATGCGTACCCCACACAGGGATGCGGTGATCAGGCAGCTACGGCCTCTTCTTCGAGCATGGGCCGGGCCGATACCGGTGGGCGCTGAAACAAGCCCAGCTTGTGCTGCAACTGAGTTCTGGTCAGACGCAGAAGAATGGAGGGTGCGCCAACCCGCAGGCAGGTCCGCTCGAGCCCGATCGGCTCGAAACCGAAGACACGTTTGTAGAAAGGCACATGCCGCGGATTGACTTCGATCAGCATGTCGGTCACGCGGTAGACCCCCAGGCATAGTGCTGCCAGGGATTCCAGGATTGCGATCCACACCTGCTTGGAATCGACCGCATCCTCGATCGCAAGCCGCACGAACTCTGCCACGCGTGCACCGCCGGCACGCAGACCGTTCACTTCGCGGCCGTTCACTTCATCGACCAGCAGGCCCGCAGCGGAATCCAGGCCCACGGTCACCGTCCCG
>JAHCKU010000463.1 GCA_026125625.1 Burkholderiales bacterium
CGCTTGACTTCGATCTGCGCGAAGCGCGTGTCCTGCGCCGCGATGCGGATATCTGCCGCCAGCAGCAGCTCGATGCCGATGGTCAGGCACCAGCCGCGCACTGCGATCACCAGTGGTTTGGACAGCGACTGGGTACGCAACAGCGGATCGATGGCATCTGCAGGCAGCGGCGGCATGCGCCCGTCGCGAAAATAGGGCAGCCACTGCGGCAGCTCGATGCCGCCGGTGAAGTGCTCGCCGTGCGCGAACAGCACTGCGCAGCGCGCGCCGGTGTCGCGCTCGTAGCCGGCGTAGGCCTGCGCCAGCTCCGTGTACATGACGATGTCGACGGCATTGCGCTTGGCCGGCCGGTTCAACCCGATCAAGGTGATGTGGCCGCGGGTCTCTACCGTGATGCGCTCGAATGACATGGCAGTGGGCTGGTGGACGGTCAGGCGCTGCACCTGCTGCGCGGCAGGCGCTGCCAGTGGCCGTTGATCAATCCTTCGACCGGTTGAAAGTTGATCTTGTATGCCATCTTGCGGCTCTGTCCGATCCAGTAGCCGAGATACAGATAGGGCAGGTTCAGACGGCGACACATGTCCACTTGCCATAGCACGTTGTAGGTGCCCAGGCTGGCACCGGCGAGCTCGGGCTCGAAGAAGGTATACACCGATGACAGTCCGTCCTCCAGTCGATCGATGATGCTGACCATGAGCAGGCGCCCGTCCTGCCGGAACTCGACCAGGCTGGAGTTGACGTTGCTCTGCAGGAGGAAATGGCGGTACTGCTCGCGGCTGTCATGATCCATGCCGCCGCCGGCATGACGGCTGGACTGGTAGCGCAGGTAAAGCGCGTAGTGCTCGGGGTTGTACTTCAGATCCAGAATGCGAGCATCCAGATCGGCGTGCCGGTTCAGCGCGCGGCGCTGCGAGCGCGTCGGTACGAACTCGCCGCTGATGATGCGTACCGGCACGCATGCGCGGCAGCTGTCGCAGTAGGGGCGATAGGTGAACGCGCCGCTGCGACGGAAGCCGGCGCGCACGAGCTGACTGTAGACCTGCGGGTCGATGGCATGGCTGGGGGTTGCGACCTGGGAGCGTGCCAGGCGGTCCGGCAGATAGCTGCACGGGTACGGCGCCGTGGCATAGAACTGCAGGACGGAAAAGGGCAGATCGTTGAGCTGTGTCATGCCGAACCGGTATCAAGCACCGGCATCCACGGCCGGGGGCACTTCGACGAAGGTCCAAGGCCCGAGCCGGTCCGGGTAGTGTACCAACTCCGCCACCAGGCGCGAGAAGCGCATGCGTGGAATTTCGCGCGCGCCGAAGGAAGCGAGCAGATCGGTACGCATCTGGCAGTCGATCAGTCCGAACTCCCATTCCACCAGCTGACGCACCAGATGTACGAAGGCGACCTTGGACGCATCGCTCATGCGCGAGAACATGGATTCACCGTAGAACATCCGACCCAGCGCTACCCCGTACAGCCCCCCCACCAGCCGGTCCTGATGCCAGGTCTCGACCGAGTGGGCGATGCCGCGCTGGTGAAGCAGGCAGTAGGCCTGCAGCATTTCTGCGGTAATCCAGGTGCCGGTGCGATCCGCCCGCGGTGCGCTGCATTCGCCGATCACCTCGCGAAAGGCACGATCGACGGTGACGCGATAGTGACCCTTGCGCAGTGTCTTGCCCAGCGTGCGGCCGATGCGCAGCTCCTGCGGGTAGAGCACCATGCGCGGATCAGGGCTCCACCACAGGATGGGATCGTCCGCGCCGTACCACGGGAAGATGCCCAGGCGATAGGCGGCAATCAACCGTTCCGGTGACAGATCGCCGCCGGCGGCGAGCAGGCCATTGGGGCGGCGCAGAGCCTTGTGTACGGGCGGAAAATCTACCGCCTCGGTAAGCCAGGGGATCAACGCCGGGAATGGATGCGGCGCACCGTAGCGATCAGAACCACTTGTCCTCGCTCTTGCTGATCAGACCACAGGCCAGCCGTCCGCCGGCATCGCCTGCCGGCTGCGAGGTCAGGTCGTCGACCTTCTCATGCACGATCACGGCGCGGCCGATGATGCTGTCGACGCCGGCGCCGAGGCTGATGCCGTCCACTTCCGCCCGGTACACGGCGACCCCGTTGGCATCCGCTTCGACGTTGCCCAGATCCCCGGCGTGACGAACGCTTGCGCCCGGGCCTGCATGCGGGCTGGAGTGGGGGTTGAAGTGCGCCCCGGCACTGGAGGCATCGGCGGCGGTGCAATTGCCGCGTTCGTGAATATGAAAGCCATGCAGCCCCGGGGTCAGGCCGGTGATGCGCGCTTCGACCAGGACCTTGCTGCCCTGCTGCGCAAAAGCCACCGTTCCACTGACCTGGCTGCCCTTGGTGGGCGCGAGTTTCGCCATCGCCGTCGGCGAGCGTAGATTGACGTTGCTACAGCCGGCCAGCACCGCCACGCATGCATACACGACACAGATGGTTCTCATCGGATCTCCTGCGCATTACCGTGCGCTTTGTCCATGTTGGCGATCGCCCGTTGCCCGTGCTCATTGCCTCCCTGCGCTTCTTTTAGCATCGG
>JAHCKU010000464.1 GCA_026125625.1 Burkholderiales bacterium
TTGGACAGATAGTCCATATAGGTGCCAACATGCGTACGCGGCTGGCCCAGCCAGAAGGCGGGCTCGATCACTGCTACGACGCCAGCGGCTGCCATGCGCTCGTAATCGTCGGTGGTGCGCGCGCTCATGTGGATGTGGGGATCGATGAATCGCATGATGGTCTCCTCTTGATTTCAGCCCGCCAGCGCCAGCGAGCGCCAGGTCAGGGTGCCTTCGTTGATCGCCTTGGCCAGCACCGGATGGGCGTTCAGCAACGTTGCCGCACCCGGGGCGGGGCTTTGGCCGAGCGCCAGTGCAGCGGCTGCGCGTTCGTGCTCGCTGCTGCTGGCCAGTACCCGCGTGAGATCGTCCAAGGCGTCGTCGATGGCGAACGGACCGACGCAGCGCCATAGCTCTGGACTTACCGTGCGGGCTGCGGCCCAGCGCTCGTGCGCATAGTCGCGCAGCATGCGCGCCAGCGCGGCATTGACGCGCTGGTCCAGGCCGATGATCGGATCGAGCGGGATACCCACGAACAGCGCCTTGAGCACCATCTGATTCCATGCCCCCTCCGGCAACTGCTCGGCGGGGTAGGGGTTTCGATGCGCAACCGCCTGGAACACGGCTTTCATGTTGCTGCGCACGCCTTCGGCGGCGCGGGCGGCATAGCGCGGCTGATCCGGATAGAGCGGGAGGCCGCGATAGAAGGCCACCAGTTCGCCGATGTCACCGGTCACGCACAGCTGATCGAGGCGGCGCGAGAAGCGCTCACCCTCGTCGCCGCTGGCCAGCAACAGGTAGATGCGCGCGGCCTGATCCACGCTCCAGTCGGTCGGGTCCCAGCCGGGCCGGGAAGCAGCAGCTGCACGCAACTCGTCGGCAGAAGCCTGCAGATCTTCCTTGCCCACCCGCCGCGTGACCATGCTCACCGCGGTGTACAGGCCGGCATCGCCGCTGTCCTTGGCCACCTTGCCGGCCTGCACCTGCAGCCACTGCATGGTCGGTTCGGGCAGGCGTAGCCGCAACCAGGTTTCGATCAATTGCAACGGACTCATGCTGCTGCCTTTGCCATGGTCTTCGTTTCCGCGAAGACGTGCTTCAGAAGAAGATCCTTGACCTCGACCGCATGCACGCTGCCCTCCGGCAGCAGTTCCGGTCGCGACGTGATGAACAGCGGGCCTTCCTCGGGACGGTCGGTGGGCCGTCCATGCGAGCCCTTTATCAGAGTGGCATCGAGCGCGATCACGTCCATCAGGTAGCGCATGCCCAGCATCTTTTGCAGAAGCCGCATCGCGATGCGCAGCTTGGGCAGCGGGAGTGCCGGATCTACCAGCAGCTCCACCGGGTCGTAGCCGGGTTTGCGGTGAATATCCACGGTACGTGCGAAATCAGGCGCGCGTGCGTCGTCCAGGAAATGATAGTAGGTGAACCAGCTGTCCGGTTCAGAAATGGCGACCAGCTCTCCCGATCGAGGATGATCGAGGCCTGCCTCACGCTTGCCGGCCGCGTCCAGCACCCGTTCCACGCCCGGGAGCCGGCTCACCAGCGCGGCCACCTCGTCCACCAGTTCAGGCCTGGCGACATAAATATGCGCAATCTGATGGTCGGCGACTGCGAATGCGTCGGAAGCGCCGGCGTCCAGCTGATCCCTGCCGAGCTCATTGCGTACGCGCAGCCACCCGGCCTGGCGCAGCGCGCGGTTGATATGCACCGGCCTGGATACCGGTGTGATGCCGTACTCCGACAGCACCACCACCTCCGCTCCTGCGCTACGCGCAGCGGCGATCAGCTCGCCGCACACGTCGTCGATGCGCTGTACGTCGGCGGCAATCGCAGGATGGTCGGGACCCAGCCGCTGGATGTTGTAGTCCAGATGCGGCAGATACACCAGTGTGAGCGTAGGCCGGCAAGTTTCGAATACGTGGAGCGCGCTGCGTGCAATCCACTGCGACGAGACGATGTCTGCGGTCGGACCCCAGAAGCGAAACAGCGGGAACTGTCCGAGCCGTTCCTGCAGCTCATCGCGCAGCTCGGGAGGGTGCGTGTAGATATCTGGCAGCTTGCGCCCATCGGCGGGATACATCGGCCTGGGCGTGATCGAGAATTCCGCCGAGGCGTACATGTTGTACCACCAGAACAGCTTGGCGCAGGTGAAGGATGGATCGCGCGCACGCGCGGCATCCCACAGCTTCTCTCCCTGCACCAGGCGATTCGATTGACGCCACAGCCAGATCTCGCTCAGATCGCGGAAGTACCAGCCGTTGGCAACGATGCCATGCTCGCGCGGCAGCCCGCCGGTCACGAACGTCGACTGCACGGTGGTGGTGACTGCCGGAGTGACGGTCGTCAGCGGCCGCATACCGTCTTGCCCGGCAAGTGCACGCAGGTTGGGGGCATGCGCCAGCAAGGCTGGTGTCATACCGACCACGTTCAACACCAGCGTGCGGTTCATGGTCTCGCTCCCACGAACCGGGCGCGGCCGCGCAGCGCGGACACTGCCCCCGCTCCGCTGGCGAACATGCACACGCGCAATTCGGTCAGCACGTCCTCGATGAACTCGTGCAGCGCA
>JAHCKU010000465.1 GCA_026125625.1 Burkholderiales bacterium
GCAAGGAGCGATAATTGGAGATGGCGAGGGTGGAAAGCATGTGCAGCAGGCGGCTTCTGCGAGAGGCGTGGAGCAGGGGACATCCGGCGCAAAGTATGCGGTATAGAAAGAACGGCTGAGAGAAGTGCCGATGTGGCGTGGATCGCTTTACTTCAACCCTGGATTCTGCCTTTTGCTGGAACGACGACAACTGGTCACCGATGCGCCGCCTCGATCTCCTCCATGCCGTCTTCGACCGTTCCCCTGCGCTGAAACCACGACGCAACCAGCCAGCAGATGATGGCCCATGCTGAGCCCGCCACCCAGCCGGCAAGCACGTCGGTCGGCCAGTGCACGCCCAGATAGACGCGGCTGATGCCGACGAGCACGGTCAATCCGAGCGCGGTGCCCAGAAAGAAAGCCTTGAGCGCGGGCGGTTCGTGCATGCGCGCGAGCAGCGCCCCCAGGGTGAGGTAGGTGATCGCCGCCATCATCGCGTGTCCGCTCGGAAAGCTGGCGGTGTAGACGAAGGTGCCATGCGGAACGAGATCCGGGCGTGGACGATCGAAGCCCCATTTGAACAGCGAGCTGAGAAGCTGCCCGCTGCCCACCGCCACCAAAACGAACAGCGCGCCGTGCCGCTTACCGAGAAGCAGCAGATAGAGCGCGGTCGCGCAGACCAGGAGCAGCAGCACGGCCGTCCCGCCGAGCGCGGTGAAATCACGCGCCATCTCCTCGAACCAGGGCGGACCGAGGGGGTCGGAGACATCCGCCGGACTGCGCATGACGCGCAGCAGCACCTCGTCGATGCGCTGGGTCTCGCCCTCGATGACCTCATCGGCGAGCTCGACGAACGCCCAGATACCGGCGAAGGCGAGCGCGAGCAACAGCAGGCTGCGCAGCTCGAGGCGGCGTGCCGCGACGGCGAGCGGGCGGGTGTCGGCGGGAATCTTCTCCGGCATTTCAGTCGAAGCGCGCTTCCACCGTGCCGATCCCCGCGAACTGGGTCCGGACCGAGGTGCCAGCGACGACCGGAAGTGGCTTGGTGAACGACCCGGTCATGATGCGCTCACCCGCGCGAAGACCTTTGCCGAAGCGATGCAGTGTGTTCGCGAGCCAGGCCAACGTCTGCAGCTGATTGTCGATGACGTCACGGCCGAGCACGTCGGCCACGACCCCGCCATTGATCTCGACCTTGGCCCGCACCTGGCCCAGGTCCAGATCGGGCGCGAGGGGAATGGCGGCGCCATGCACGTAAGCGTGCTGGGCCACGTTGTCGGCGATCGCGAGCGCGAGATCCACGCGCATATCGGCACGGCCGAGCTCGACGATCTCCAGCGCCGGGGCGATCGACGCGATTGCAGCGCGCGCATCCTGCGCCGTGGCAGACGGTCCGGACAAGTCGTGCGCCAGGGTGATCATCAGTTCACTCTCTACCGCCGGGGTGCGCAGGTCTGCGAATACGAAGGCGTGCCCCGAATCCTTCCGGCCCGTCGCAAGCAGATGGCCGAACACGGGATCGGGATTGCGGAACAGATCCCGCATGTGTGGCGCGGTCAGCCCCACCTTCCACCCGGCCTGTCGCTCGCCGCGCGCCAGCTTGCGCTCCAGCATGCCGAGCTGGACGCGATAAGCTTCTTCCATCGCCAGCTTGCCCTTCCATTCAGGTGGCAGATACTCGCCGCGCTGGTGGTGCTCCCATAGCGTCTCTACGATGCGGTCGGTGGACATGAGCAGGTTTCCTCCTTCGATGAATGGATGCCGTGGCGGCGTCGATGGTTCAGGGTTGGAGGCGGACCGTATCACGGCCCACGGCGTCGCTCAAGGCGCGGGCCAGCTCACACCCGAATCCCGTCGGCGCTGAAATACGGGTCGACAGCCGAACACTTGCCTGTGTTCAAGAGCTGAAGCCTGCCACGCGTCACGCGTGCTATCTTCTGCCGGCTGCGCGCCTCGTTTTCTGCGCGCCACCGACCATCTCGATCAAGCCGAACAAACGAATAAGCAAATGACACGCACCGCTCTTTTTCAGCCTTTGCAGCTTGGCCCGTACACGCTTGCACACCGGGTCGTCATGGCTCCGCTCACGCGTATGCGCGCGACCCGGCCCGGCAACATCCCCAATGCACTGAACGCCCAGTACTACCGCCAGCGCGCCACGCGCGGCGGCCTCATCATTTGCGAGGCATCGCAGGTCGCCCCCGAGGGACAGGGCGTGCCTGCTTCACCCGGCATCCACTCGCCAGAGCAGGTCGAGGGCTGGCGAGGCGTGACCGATGCCATCCATGCCGAAGGCGGCAAAGTCTTCCTGCAGCTGTGGCACGTCGGCCGGATCTCGCATCCGTCGCATCAGCCGGGCGGACAGATGCCCGTGGCACCGTCCGCCATTGCAGCGGAGGGCATGGCGCTGACTGCGGACTTCACGCGCGAGCCGTTTCCGACGCCGCGTGCGCTGTCGCGCGAGGAGATCCCCGGCCTGCTGCGCAGCTACGAGCAGGCGGCACGCAATGCGCAAGCCGCCGGCTTCGATGGTGTCGAGATCCACTCAGCCAACGGCTATCTGCTCG
>JAHCKU010000466.1 GCA_026125625.1 Burkholderiales bacterium
CATGAGGAGTGCATACAGTGTCGTCCAACAACGGGTTCCCGCGGACGGTCCTCGCGCTGCGCGTTCGGCCCGCCGCTGAACTCGGGCGCTAGGTGACACGAATGGCTATCGTTGACACCCTTCTGGATACCGCACGGGCGGACACCGATCATCTGCAGCGTCCTTGCCTAGTTGGCCTGTGTCGCGACAATCTTCGGAATTGAGTACGACGGGTGGGAAAGTGAGATTCAGCGGGCCACCTGACACGTCGCTGGAGCGCAGCCGTGAAGGATAAGAATTCCACACAATGCGTCGACAGCCGGCGCGCCCAGCTCAACCGCTGGGTGTCGCCATGACTGCTCGCAAGATCGCGGGTGGCACGGTGCACCAGCTGCCCGGTGACTTCCGGAAGGCCATCGAGTCCGACGTCGCGGCGAGGCAACTCTGGAGCGACATTACTCCGCTGGCGCGCAATGAGTGGATCTGTTGGGTCACATCGCCCAGGAAGGAAGAAACCAGGAGGCGTCGCATCGAGGTCGGCATCGACAAGATGCGCGGGGGAATGCGCAGACCATGCTGTTGGCCGGGATGCCCGCACCGATGATGGTCGAACGCCCGCCATCCACGGCGGCGCCGCCGTTGAGCGTGGGCGTTCTCTTCGGCGTCTTCTCCTGCAATCGCCTGGGGCGTCGCGAACTTTGCCGTCATGGACGTCATGCTCTCTGGTGCGGGTTCGGCATTCGTCCTCGTCGCGAGAAGGGTTCTCCCAAGCACCGGCCGGCAATGTGCTTTCCACGGCGTATCGAGCCACCTCGCGGAGTCATACGCCGCGGTGTGTACAAGGATGCTTCCCTCCGACAGATCGCTGGAGCGCGGCCGTGACCGACAAGGTGACAACACAATGCGCTGGCAGCCGACGCACTCTGCCCGATGGTCAAGCGAGCAAGTCGGACAGGGCCATAAACTTGAGGGACAAGCTGACTAGGTTTTCAGAACATTGGTCGCCTCGTGTGATTGCGGAAATGAACGACTACCAGTTCAAGCTCGCCAAGGGGAAATGTACGTCGTACCCAAGGGCATGGAGCACCGGCCGGTTGCGTCGCGGGAATGCTGCATCATGCTCGTGGAGCCCCGTGGGGTGACCAACACGGGTGACGCGGGCGGCGCGTACACTGCCAGGAATGATGTGTGGGTGTAGCGCAAGCGCACCCGGCAATTCAATCAAGCCGAAGGCACGAGGACGGGGTGAGACAGGGTGCCGGGTTGCCGAGGCGGCTGTTGCGCGCAAAGGATCGGATGGATGCCAGGTCCCCCATGAGGCGTGCCTCCGCACCGCCACCTGCTCACGCGCCGCATCGAGCGCGCCGTAGCGGTGCCGCTGACTTGCAGGGAAGAATCATGGGCCGGGTATTTGCAAGCATCGGGCCGAGCCTGGGCGGCTACCTGGCACCGGATGGAATGACCCTGGCGAACCCGGGCTACGGGAACGGGGGCGCCAAGTGAGGTGCGCTGATGGCCGGGATCCTCATCAATGACGGCCCCGATCGCGCCCTCGGCCTCGCACGGGAATCCGCAGAGGCTCGCGATATTCGCATGGCGGGCGGGGCGGACGTGATCCAGCAAAGCCTGGACCTGGGCGTCGTGGATGAGCTGGAAGTTGCCCTGGCGCCCGTGCTATTCGGCGGCGGGCGAGTACACTGGCACCATGCCCTGGCTGTTTTCCTACGGCACGCTCCGCGATCCGGCGGTGCAGAGGTCAACGCTGGGTCGGGTCCTGCCGAGTGAAGCTGACGAGCTCGTCGGATACCAGCTCACCACGGTCGAGGTCGCCGACGCGGCGTTTGTTGCCCTCACCGGCCAGGCGGTGCATGCAAATGTCGTGTGCACGGGGCGGGCCGAACATCGGGTCGGCGGGGTGGCGCTGCAAGTGACCGACGACGATCTCGCGCGATTCGATCGCTACGAGGCGCCCGCCCGCTATGAACGCGTGATCACCACACTGGCTTCAGGCAGGGCCGCCTGGGTCTTCGCATTTGCGGGGTGAACACGATGCCCGGTGCGCCAAGACGTGGCAGGACTTCCTGGTGCGCCCGCCCGGGGCCTGATGGTCGCAGGGTCGCCATCGCCGTCACGGCGGCCTGCCTGTTGTCGCTCGCTCCCGCGCAGGCCGCTCCGCTATCGGCGCAGCAGTCCGATCCACGCACGATGGGCTGGATGCAGGGCTTCCCGCCGCCCGCGGCAAGGCTGCTGAGTGCCGTCGACGGCTCGTTCTTCCAGTTCCCCGCCCTGCGCTGGAGCGTGGTGCACATGCGCGAGTTCCTGCCCACGGTGGAGGTTTCGCGCGGGATCGGGGCGCCGCTGCCCTTCGAGTACGCGCCGGACGCGCGGATCGATGCCGTTGCGGTCAAGCCCGGGGGCACCGCGCAGCCGATGACGTGGGAGGAGTCGCTGGCGCTCAATTACACCGACGGCATTCTGGTCCTGCACCACGGCAAGATCGTCTACGAGCGCTACTTCGGTGAGCTGCAGGCCGACCGCAGCCACGCCGCGATGTCAGTCACCAAGT
>JAHCKU010000467.1 GCA_026125625.1 Burkholderiales bacterium
GATGAGTTCGGCGCCCAGGAGGCGCACAACTGGGGACTGGTGCAGGAGGTTGCCGCCCCGGAACAGGTGCTGGAACGCGCGCTGACCGTGGCCGAACGCATCGCACGCCAGTCCCCGGTTGGCGTGCGCGCCACCCTCGCCTCGTCGCGCATGGCGCGCGAGCAAGGCGATACGGCCGCCTTTGCGTCCATGATGGCCAGCATGCAGGCATGCGTGGCCAGCGATGACGCGGTCGAGGGCCTGAACGCCTTCCTCGAGCGACGCGAACCGAATTTTCGGTGAGCTACGCACTGCTGCGGCCGTTGCTGTTCCGGCTCGATGCCGAGCGCGCGCACGGCCTGACCCTGCGCGCGCTGGACATGGGTGCGCGCCTGCATCTGCCGCCGCTGCGTCCGGCCAAGGATGCCGGGGCACGTGTCATGGGACTGGAATTTCCAAACCGCGTCGGCCTGGCCGCAGGGCTGGACAAGAACGCGGCGCATCTCGACGCGCTCGCGCGCCTCGGCTTCGGCTTCATCGAAGTGGGGACCGTCACCCCGCGTCCGCAACCGGGAAATCCGCGGCCCCGCCTGTTCCGCATTCCCGCCGCGCGTGCGGTGATCAATCGCCTGGGCTTCAACAATCTCGGCGTGGATCACCTGGTACGCAACATCCAGACGGCGCGCTACCAGGGCGTATTGGGCGTGAACATCGGAAAAAATTTCGACACGCCCATCTCCCGCGCTGCCGACGACTATCTCATCTGCCTGCGCAAGGTCTACACGCTTGCCAGCTACGTCACCGTCAACATCTCCTCACCCAATACCGAGAATCTGCGCCAGCTGCAGGAGGACGCGGCACTCGATACCCTGCTTGGGGCGCTCAAGGCGGAGCAGATGCAGCTCGCCCAGCGCCACGGCCGCTACGTCCCCCTGGCGGTGAAGATCGCCCCCGACGTGAGCGACGATCAGCTCGGACGCATTGCGCAACGTCTGCTGCACCATCGAATCGACGGCGTGATCGCCACCAACACCACACTGTCGCGCACGGGCGTGGATGGCCTGGAGCACGCGCGCGAGGCAGGCGGCTTGAGCGGTGCGCCGCTCACGGCACGCGCCACCCAGGTGGTCGGCACGCTTGCCCGGCACCTGGATGGCCGTATTCCCATCATCGGCGTGGGCGGCATCATGGACGGCCGGCATGCTGCCGAGAAAATTGCTGCCGGCGCCAGCCTGGTGCAGCTGTACACAGGTCTGGTTTACGCCGGACCCGGCCTCATCTGGGAATGCAGACAGGCGCTCGCGCGCGGCACTGTCGTCCACCGCACGTAGAATGGCGGGCGGAGGCGATGGCGCATCGCAGCAGACGACATGTCGGCCCGGTATACTTCCCGCCCGCCTGCGCGCGCTTCCGCCCATCGGCCATAAGTACCCGCTTCTATCATCGATGATCATTTCTTCTTCTTCCGAAACACCCGCCCTCCGGCTCGCACACGACCTGCGCTTCGAGGATCTGTACCGCCGCGAAGGCCTGCAGCGGATCGACGCGCTATTCCTGCAGCAGCTGCAGACCGATTCACCACAGCTCGCACAGCAGTTGATCGATGCGCGCAAGGACCCGGAGCTGCTCGCGCGGCTGGAGCGCTCGCAACTGCTGATCGCACTGGCCCCTCGTCTGGAAGCGTTCGTCGCACGGCTGTTCGACATCGAGGCGGAGATGGAGGCACTGGCCGCCGGCCATGCCGAGCTGGCACCCCTGTACAGCATCAAGCGCACCTTCGTACAACGCCGCGCCATCGCCAAGATCAAGCCGGCGGAGGTCGAGGCCGTGGACGGCCCGGCGCTGGAGGCGCAGCTGGCCGCAAGCATGGGCGGAGCATTCTCCGAGCTGGGCTTCGCACGCATGGTAAGCGCATGGCTCGGCGACGAGCCGGCGCACGTCCAGGATCTGGAACTGGCCGCGCGCTACGCGGCGTGGGCCGCCCATACCGCGGCTGGCCGGCGGCGGCATGCAGGCGGGATTCTGTTCAAGGCGCCGGTCAAGCTCGATCCCATGCACCTGGTGCCCGCGCAGGAGCAGGATCACGCCACCCACCGCAGCTTTCAATCGTCGCATCTGCGCCGACGCGAAGGTTTCGCGCTGACCGATTCCGGCACCGATCTGGTGGGAGCGCTGGATCAGGCCAACTACTGCATCTGGTGCCATGAACAGGGCCGCGATTCCTGCTCCACCGGCATGCGCGAGAAGGCTGCAGCCGCGGACGTGATCCCGCCGTTCAAGAAGAGCCCGTTCGGTGTTGCGCTCAACGGCTGTCCGCTGGAAGAAAAGATCTCCGAGTTCCACAAGGTCAAAGTCCAGGGGCATGCCATCGGCGCGCTCGCCATCATCGCCGTGGACAACCCGATGGCAGCAGCCACCGGCCACCGCATCTGCAACGACTGCATGAAGTCCTGCATCTATCAGAAGCAGGACCCGGTCAACATTCCGCAGGCGGAAACGCGCACGCTCAAGGACGTGCTGGGCCTGCCGTGGGGCTTCGAGATCTATTCGCTGC
>JAHCKU010000468.1 GCA_026125625.1 Burkholderiales bacterium
CTGGGCGTGTATGCAGTAGTGCTGCTGCGCTGGATCTGGGCTGCGTTGGGCCGGCCGGTCGTACCCGGACCGATCCGACGTGCGGTCGGCAGGCTCGGCCACGCCACGCTGGCGCCGGTCGGCGGCCGGCGCGAGGCCGCGTTGACACGTGCGTTGACTGCCTTCGCCAGTGATTGGACGCATGCTTCCATGCCGCTCGCCGCAGCCCGCATCGGCCGTGCGCTGCACCTGGCGGCACTGGCATTCGCGCTGGGCGTGCTGGCGGGCATGTACATCCGCGGCATGGTGCTCGAGTATCGCGCCGGATGGGAGAGCACCTTTCTCGACGCGCACGCCGTGCGCACCTTGTTGCAGGTGATTCTGGGTCCGGCGTCACATCTCACCGGGATCGCGCTGCCGGACGCGGTGCGTCTGGAGGCCATGCGCTTCGGGGCAGGGATCGGCGAGAACGCCGCGCCGTGGCTGCATCTGTACGCGGTCACCATCGCCTTGTTCGTGCTGTTGCCGCGCGCCGCCCTGGCCGGCCTCTGCGGGTTGATCGCGTATCGCAAGGCGCATCGCTTTCTGAGCGCCGACGACGACATCTACGCGCGCCGGCTGGTGCGGCAGCTGCGCGGTGATGCGGCGCAGGTGCACGTGCTGCCCTACGCCGTGGACCTTGCACCGGCGGCACGCGATGGCCTGCTCTCGCTCATGGCGCGCGTGTACGGCGCCAAGGCGGCAGTCGAGATCGCGCCGTCCGTAGCCTGGGGCACGGAGGAAGCGCTGAGCACGCAGGCGATGCCTGCAGGCATTGCCGCGCTGTGGGCGCTGTTCGCGCTGGCTGCCACGCCCGAGCGCGAGAACCATGGCGTGTTCCTGCGTGCGCTGCGTGAGCGTGGCGCCGGTACCACGCCGCTGCTGGCGCTGGTCGACGAGTCGGCATTTCGCAAGCGTTTCGCGGACACGCCGACACGGCTGGCGGAGCGTCGTGCGGCGTGGCAGTCGCTGCTGGACGAGTGCCAGGTCGGCGCCGTGTTCGTGGACCTCGAGGGTATCGATCTGGTTGCCGCGGAGAACGCGATGAACGCCGCGCTCGAGCGCGTGGTGCAGGCAGGTTCATGAGCGAGGATCCGCGCTGCATCGATCTCTCGCTGGTGTCGCATACCAATGTCGGCAAGACCACGCTCGCGCGCACCTTGCTGGGAAGGGAAGTGGGCGAGGTGCGCGATGCGGCGCACGTGACCGCCCTGGCCGAGCCGTTCACCCTGATCGAGACCGGGCAGGGCGATCTGCTGCGGCTGTGGGATACACCGGGTTTCGGTGACAGTGCGCGACTGGCGAAGCGTCTGGCGCAATCCGGAAACCCGATCGGCTGGTTCCTCTCCCAGGTATGGGATCGCTGGCGTGATCGGGCATTCTGGTCGAGCCAGCAGGCGGTGAAGAACGTGCGCGAAGTGGCGGACGTGGTGCTGTACCTGGTGAGCGCCGCCGAAGATCCCACGCAAGCGGGATACGTCGCCCCGGAGATGGACATCCTGGAATGGATCGGCAAGCCGGTGGTGCTGCTGCTCAACCAGATCGGGCCGCCGCGCACCGCGGAGGAGGAGCAGGCCGAGGTGCAGCGCTGGCGCGCGCACGTTGCCCCGCGCGGATTCGTGCGCGAAGTATTGACCCTGGACGCCTTTGCGCGCCTGTGGGTGCAGGAGTTCACCCTGCTCGCAGCGGTGGACGCCGCGCTGCCGGCGGACAAGCAGCCGGCGTTCTCGCGCCTGGCTGCGGCCTGGCGCACACGCCGGCTGCAGCAGTTCGACGAGGCCATGCGCATCATCGCCGGGCTGATCGCGCGCGTGGCCTGCGATCGCGAGGTGCTTCCGGAGCAGGGGATGGGCGAGCGTCTGCGCGACATCGGTGCGCTGTTCGGTGCCGGCACAGGCAATGGCGCCAGGGAGCGCGCCTATGCGCAGCTGGCCGGACGTTTCGAACGTGCCGTGCGCGAATCCACCGATCGCCTCATCGGCGTTCACGAATTGCAGGGACGAGCGGCGGAGACGGTGCTCGCGCGCGTGGCCGAGAACGTCTCCGCGCAGGCGCCGGTGCACGAGGGCAAGGCAGCAGTGGTGGGCGGCCTGGTGTCGGGCGCGCTGTCCGGGTTGGCTGCCGATCTGGCCAGCGGCGGCCTGACCTTCGGTGCCGGCCTGCTCACCGGAGGGCTGCTCGGTGCGCTGGGTGCGGCGGGACTCGCGCGCGGTTTCAACCTGGTGCGCGGCGCCGATCAGACGGCAGTGACGTGGTCCGACGAGTTCCTGCTGGAGCTCGTCTCCACGCAACTGCTGACCTACCTCGCCGTGGCCCACTTCGGGCGAGGCAGAGGGGAGTGGCGCGAATCGGAACATCCTGCGTTCTGGCGCGACGCGGTTTCCGCGGTGATGAGCGCGCACACGCAGCCTTTCGTGCAACTGCTGCACGGGCGCAACGAGGACTGCGATGCGCAACGCATGGCGGCGGCCCTGCAGCCGCAGCTGACGGCAGCGGTGCGCGCACTGATCGAACA
>JAHCKU010000469.1 GCA_026125625.1 Burkholderiales bacterium
GCGATGCTGCCATCGGGGCGCGTGGCCTCGAAGCGGGCGACATCCAGCAGGCTGCCGCCGTCATATTTCCCGCGCGCCAGCCGGTTGAATTCGTTGCGGTCGACGTTTGCCGCATCGGTGTCGGCCGACAGGCCGAGCAGGCGCTTCAGCCTCGTCTTCTTGCCCGGCGGCTCGGCCATGAGCGGCATCGTCGAGTGCAGGATCTTCACGCCGGGATGCGCGCTCTCGATCGCGCTCATCCGGCTTTCATATCGATCGAAGAGCTTGTCCGGCGAGCGCTCCTTTGAACCTTCATCGAGATCGACGTAGCAGAACTTGAACGTCGCGACGTCGTAGCGCGCCTCGCCGGGCGCGCCGAGGACGGCCGCGAAGTCGGCCATCTTCGCGTCGGGGTCGAGGTTCTCGCCGACCTTGCCGTGGAACAGCCCCGGTCCGGTGGGCGCGGCGCTGCCCGCCGTGATCTCCTCGATCCGCAGTGGCACACCGGTCTTGTCGGCCAGGTCGCGAACGCCCTTGAGGATGTTGTTGCCGACAGAGTGATGGCCGAAGAAAACCCTGGCCTGCGCGAGCGTTTGCAGATCCGCCTTGACCTGATCCATCGACACCGGCTCCTGTACCTGGGACTGTTGTTTGCACCCGCTGAGTGCCGTCACGGCAAGGGCCAGCAGGGCGAGTGCGCCGCGGGCCCGCGAGACGGATCGATTCGGTTTCATCGCCTACTCCTTCGTCAGTTGCTCGGGCTGCTTGCGCCAGCCGACGATGCGGCCCGGGTTGCCCGCGACGATCGCAAAGGCCGGTACCGATTTCATCAGCACCGTGCCGGCCGAGAGTATAGAGCCCCGTCCGATCGTGGTGCCGGGCATCACGAAGCAATTGGCGCCGAGCCAGACGTCGTCCTCGATCACGACCGGCAGCAGTTCGTGACCCTGCAGGATCCACGGCGTATCGGGATCCTGGTAGCGGTGATTCACCGACCACACTTTCACGCCGGGCCCGAACCCCACATAGTCGCCGATCGTGACGCCGCCGCCGCCGGTGATGAACACGCTCTCGTTGAAGTCGCAGTGCGCACCGATGCGCACCTGGCCGGGGCTCGTGATGCGGAACCCGTAACCGATGCGCGTCTGGGGGCCGAGCGCCCCGAGGTGGCGCCGCAGCACCTTGCCTCGCACCCAGTCGCCGATTGCGCCCGGCACATGGTTCGCATACCAGAGTGCCAGGTCGCGAATCTCGTGGCGCCACCACCAGTAGCGACGTCTGAACATGGCCGTCTGACCCGCCGGCGGACCGGTATCTCGTTATTGGTCTTTCATTATAGCGGACGCGACCGCTCCGAGGACCGTGACCCGGCGCGCATGGCCGGCTGGCCCGTCAACGCTTATGTCAATCCGCGAGAGGTGGGTTACGGGTGATTCGCGGCCGCCGGGATGTGAACGCGCGCAGCGGAATGGCTGAGCGCCACACGCAGCAGATCGACCTGCCGCAAGAGGTGCGAGGTGTCGCGAACCTGCAAGGCCTGCAGGGCATAGGCGCCCAGTACTCGATCTGCGCGCAGCACGTCCCGGTACCGACGCCGCTGCCACAGGAAACGCAGCGCACCCCGCACGGCGTCCCCGCAGGCTTTTGCCCGTCCATGGTGCCGCGGCGGTTTCCACTGATCGAAGGCATCGGCCGGCGGCGGAACGGGGCAGGGCTCATGCCCCGGGTAGACCTGCCAGGCAACACTCAGGATCTCGGGCGGAAAGCGCTGCAGCCACTGGTGGTACATGCGGTGGTAGCGGCAGAACTCCATAGGCAATCGGCAGACCACGCGCAGGACCTCCGGGTCGAACAACGGCTCGATGAACTCGAAGGGGACGAGGTCGATCTGTTCAAAATGAAAGGCGAGCAGGCGCCGCTGGTCGTGCTCCAGAAGGAAGACATAGACGGAGCGGGAAGGATCCTGGCAGCGCAGCTGGGTGATTTCCGCCATCATGGAGTCGAATGGCAGGGCCTCGGCCCACCCTGCCACCGCTCCCTTAAGCAGTTTGCCGCTGAGATTGAATTTCGTCGCTGCGATGAGCCGACGCACCGCCCCGGCCACATCGCCCGAGCTGATCAAGGCACCGACTTCGCGACGTGCCTTCACATGGCCCAGCCCGATGCTGCCACCGTTGCCACTCCAGATCTGCCGTGCAGCGCACGGCGCGATCCCGCCGATCGATGCCTGTTCCTGCAACAGGGCGCAGAGCCGTTGTGAAAGGCTGTTGCCCGATTCATCCAGCGGCCTGGCGACATGGTGGTAGTCGATGCCGAGCCTCTGCGCGTACAGGCGTGCAAGCACGGCGTCCTGCGAACCAGGCCAGGAAACATTGAGCGCGCGCACTTCGAGGCCGCGGCGCCAAAGTTCGGTCGTGACGCTGCGCGAGTCCAGGCCGCCACTGAGAGCCGAGAACACGGTCTTGCGGCGGCCCGCCCGCAGGGCCACCGCGCGCTGGAATTGCGCGTACAACTCATCGAGCGTGCCCTCGATGTCCGTCGTCACTTC
>JAHCKU010000047.1 GCA_026125625.1 Burkholderiales bacterium
CATCCTTTTCCATACCTTCGCCAAAGCACAAGACCGCCAGATCCAGTTCGACATTCCCGCGCAGTCGCTCGAAAGTGCGCTCAAGGTGTTTCAGACCCAGAGCGGTGCGCAGGTGCTCTATGCGCCTGAGGCGGTTGTGGGTAAAAACGGCGCGACGGTGTCCGGCGAGATGACCGCATCCGAGGCCGCAAGGCAGTTGCTGCAAGGTTCCGGCCTGGAAGCGGAGGTAGATGGAGGGGGGCGCTTGACCATCCGGGCAGCGCAATCGGGCGCTGCGCCGGAGCAGGAATTACCGGAAGTGAAGGTGGTATCCGAGGTGGAGGTACAGGCGCGCTATCAATCATCTCCCCATGAGTTGCCACCTGAATATGCAGGCGGGCAGGTCGCGCGTGGTGGGCGGCTGGGCATACTGGGCAATGTGGACGTCATGGATGCGCCTTTCAACATCACCAGCTATACGGCCCAACGCATACAGGATGCCCAGGCACAGTCATTGGACGCCATCTTGGCAGATGATCCATCGGTCCGGGCTTTGAGTTCGGGCTACGTCGGCCAGCAATTCAGCATCAGAGGCCTGGGTCCCAATGGCGGTGCCAGCTTCAATGCGGTGTCCTTCCAAGGCATGTTCGGTGTAGCGCCTGACTACCGCACTCCGATGGAGCTTGTCGAGCGCGTGGAGATCATCAAAGGGCCCACCGCATTCCTCAATGGATTCTCGCCGTTCACGATCAATGGTGGTGTGATCAACCTCGTGCCCAAGCGGGCTACCGACGAGCCGGTAAACCAAGTCGGCTTGAGCTTCAGCCCCGATGCGCACTGGGGCACGCGAGCGGACGTCGGGCGCCGATTCGGCGAGGACAAGCGATGGGGGATCCGCGTCAACGGTTCGCTGGAGGATGGCGAGGCCAGCATCGAACAGAACGACCGCCTGCGTTTGGGAGGCATGGCGCTGGACTACCGCGGCGAACGGCTGCGTGCCTCTCTCGACCTGATGGACCAGGACGTCGCTCAGCGCGGCTTGATCGCTTATCCCACCTTTCTTCCGGGGATCGTCATTCCCCGCGCACCCGATGCGTCCATCGGCGGCATCTTTCTGCCGGGCGCGGGCTCCCAGCACGTCCGCGACAAGGCGGCGGTGCTGAGCGCCGAATACGACATTGCCGATCGTCTGACTGCGTTCGTGAATGTCTCCCATCACAACAGCGACCTGGACTTTCGGCCTGCCAACGCGGCTAACGTGGATGCCCTAGGCAATTTCACCGCCCGGGCCTCGGCTAAGACGCTGAACGACACCACGACGACCAATATCAACGGCGGACTGCGTGCGAAGTTCACCACGGGGACAATAGGCCATCAGGTGCTGCTCAGCTACGGCCGACTCCGGCAGACGACGGACATCGAACAGTACACTAACAATAGTGGTGCTAACCCACCCTTTGCGTCGAATATCTACGACCCGGTGACCGTCCCGCCCTTTGCCAATGCCGGTGCGGTACTGTTCCGCGGCATATACCGCGAAATCGTCAGTTCCGGGCTGGCGATCGCCGATACCGTGTCGATGTTCGATGAGAGGTTGCTGGTCAGCGTCGGCGCGCGTCGGCAGAGCATCGCGCAAGATCAAGTCAACACCCTCAACGGTCAGGCGCAGCCCGGTTACGACGAGTCTGCCACGACGCCCATGGTCGGCGTAGTGTTCAAAATCCTGCCGAATCTCTCGATCTACGGCAACTACATTGAAGGCCTTACCAAGGGCGACGTCGTGACCGACACCACCGCGCCCAATTTCGGCGAGATCTTCGCACCCTACATCACCAAGCAGCACGAAACCGGCCTCAAGTGGGATCTGGGCTCGGTCACCACGACCCTCAGCGCCTTCCAGATCGCGCAGCCCAGCCTCGGCAGAGACCCGGCGACCGGCATCTACAGCATCAACGGCAAACAGCGCAACCGCGGACTCGAATGGGCATGGTTCGGTGAGCTGCACACCGGCCTGCGTGTGTTGGGAGGCGCCGCGTACACAGAGGGTAAGGTCGTCCAATCGCCGGGCGGTATCTTTGACGGGAAGGATGCGATCGGCGTGCCGCGCTGGCAGGCCAACGCGGGTGCGGAGTGGGATATCGGCGCGATGCCGGGATTGTCCTTGAATGCCCGCGTCATCTATACGGGGAGCCAATTCATCGATAGCGCAAATGCGCAATCGATCCCTTCGTGGACCCGTGTTGACGTCGGTGCGCGCTATAAGGTCAGGCTCTCGTCGTCGCGCGCGGTGACCGTACGCGCGCTGGTCACCAACCTGTTCGATCGCGACTACTGGGCTTCAGCCACTTCGGGTGGATTGGTGCAGCAGGGACGGCCGCGCACATTCTACTTGTCGGGCACGCTCGACTTCTGAGGCTCGGCCTTGTACGCATGCATTGCCGTCGGACTGGTGCTGGCCGGCACGATGGCTTTTTTTGGCGGCGCGGTGCACCACAGAGCGAAACGCGGGGCAAGATTGTCGAAGTGGTCCGCCGCTATGGGCGCGACGCTGCACGTCATCGCCGCATGGATTCTTACGCAGCAGATGCGGCCGGCCACGGCCATCTTCTTCGTGCTTACGGTGAGCATGGTCGGTTGCGTGGCGCTGCCGTACCTTGCCGCGCTCAAGCACGCAGATCCAAAATGAGCCGGCCACAGATGCAATCCCGGCAGCAGGACTGGCTTTCCAAGACTTTGGCGGGGCCGGTCGCCGGCCTGGCCATCGGCTTCGCGGTGGCCGGGCTATTTTTGCATTTGATGCCTGGCAACACCGTGCATGTCGGACGCTACTTCGTTTCACGCTGGGTCGTCATTCCAGTATGGCTGTCCGTTCTGAGCCTGGTTTATCTCTTTCAGAATGGCAAGCGCGCTTGGACCGTATTGGGTCTGGCAGCGTTGTCGGGCATGGCTGCGTTACTCGCCTGCCGGAATTTCCTGCACTGAGTCCCGATATATGCGCGCCGACGTCATCCGTACCTACAAGGCCGTCCACACTTGGACCGGCATCATCAGCGCGTTGGCGTTGTTTGTCTGTTTCTATGCAGGGGCTTTGACGATGTTCATGGAGCCGCTGACTCATTGGGCATCACCACCGGCGAGACAGGCTGAGCGGACGGGCCTGGATGCCATGCCGGGGCTGATCGATCTTGCACTTCAAGCGCATCCTGACGCAGCCAAGAGTTTTCGGTTGGAGTTTGAGGCGGGCGATGCCACGAGCGCGCGGCTGGTCTGGGATACACGCAGTGCTACGGGTACCCCCATACAATGGAACGCCTGGTTGGCACCAGAAGGCGGCCTGCGTGTTCGACAGAGCCGGCCGCGCGATCTGGCCGAATTCATCAACCACGTGCATCAAACGGCCGGGCTGCCGTTGCCAGGGAATGCGGGCGTCACGTTGATGGGAGCGGTAGGCGTGCTGTATGCGATGGCGTTGGTGTCCGGCGTCATCATCCTGTTGCCTACCCTGGTCAAAGATCTGTTCGTACTGCGGGCTGGCCGTAATCTCAAGCGCATGTGGCTGGACATGCACAACGTCGTCGGTCTGTTTAGTCTTCCTTTTCACCTGATCATGGCGCTGACGGTCGTCATGCTTGGCGTGATCACAGTGCCTGCATTCAACTCACTATTCAGCACGGCTGTCTACGACGTCGATCAGCGCGCAGCTTTCAAGCAGATGAATCGTCGATTTTCTCCTGCGCCGGCCACGCAAGATGGCTCGGTACCCATATTGAGTCCTGTAGAGCTTCTGGAAGCGGTCGAGCGATATGCGCCGACTTTTCAGGTCAATCGCATGCTTTACGTCGATGTAGGAAGCCGAAGCGCTCGAGTCCGCGTGACCGGTTTGGTGCGTGAAACGCTGAGTTGGGGAGCGGCTGCTACCTTCGACGCTACTACCGGAAAGCTTGTCGATGGAAACATGTTGCCGGGTGCGCAGGATACCTGGTGGGCGGTATTGGGCAGTTTTGTAGGGCTGCATTTTGGCTACTACGGCGGGGAAGCGGTGCGCTGGGGCTATTTCGTTCTAGGCTTGGCTGGCGCATGGCTTTTCTATTCCGGCAACCTGGTCTGGATAGAGACGCGTCGCAAGATGCGACGTAGGGGGGGCGAACTCCCCGAGCAACGCAGGGACACGAAATGGCTGGCCGCCGGCACGGTGGGTGTGTGCCTAGGCTGCGTTGCCGGTATTTCGCTGACCATCGTCGCCGCCAAGTGGCTGCATGGCCATGTGGCCGATCTGAATGCCTGGCACCGCTACGTCTACTACGCCGTTTTCCTCGGCGCTGTGGCCTGGGCCTTCGCGCGTGGCGCAGCACATGCCTCGGTCGAACTATTGCGGCTCTCGGCAGCCTTGACGCTCGCAATTCCGCTGACCACGCTGGCGGCTTGGCTGTTCCCGTCACTCGGCCTGTGGGCCCATACGAGCTCGGCAGCGCTGGGGGTAGACATCACGGCTTTCGCCGGAGCGGTGGGCTTCACTTTGATGGCCCACGCCACGGCTCTGCGCGTCAGGCATGGACCTGCGGACAGCGTGTGGTCGATGCGCGAACCTGCCGCCGGGGAGAAATTCCCCACTCCCGACGGCCAGACGAACCGAATATGAGAAGAAGCACACGCCATTCGTGATCCTTCGCTCGGCAGATAACCCAACCCATGCTCACGCACGCTGCAGTTCCTTCTCCAGCCGACCATCCTCCCTCATCAACCGCAGCCGAGGCAGGCTTTCCGGGTAATTCTCCTGCAGGAAGTGGATCAGCTTCTCGCGCACCTCGCAGCGCAGGTTCCACGCCAGCGAGGCGTCCGCAGCGCTGCCCAGCGCACGTATCTGCACCGTGTGTTCCGTGGTATCGGTGACCTGCAGCACGTTCACCTTCCGGTCCCAGTACTGAGAGGCTTCCAGAATGCGCGTCAGCTCGGTGCGGAGCCGATCGAGCGGAACGGTGTGGTCGACATGCAGGAATACGGTGGCGAGGATGTCGGCAGAGGTACGCGTCCAGTTCTGGAATGGCTTCTCGATGAAGTAGGTGATGGGCAGGATGAGCCGACGCAGATCCCAGATCCTCACGACCACGTAGGTAAGCGTGATTTCCTCGATGCGCCCCCATTCGTTCTCCACGATCACCACGTCGTCGATGCGGATCGGCTGCGTCAGCGCGATCTGGAAACCGGCAAGGAGCGTCGCGATGCTGCGCTGGGCGGCAAAGCCGACGACGATGCCGGCGACGCCGGCCGAGGCGAGGATGGCCGTACCGAGCTGGCGCACGGACTCGAACACCATCAGCATGGAGGCGATCGTGAATACGCCGATGACCACCAGAGCAACCTTGCGCAGCACGGTGACCTGGGTATGGACTGCACGCGCCTCGCGGTTGTCCTGCACGTCGATGCGATAGCGGCTCAGCACGAGCTGGGCCGTGGCGTCGACCAGCTGGTACAGGATGTAGGCGAAGGTGCCGATCAGCACCATGCTCACGCCGTTGCGAAACAGGGATTGCATCTGCTCCGGAACGGCAAGCGCAGGCGAGCCCAGAATGATGGCCAGCAGCGGCAGCAGGAGCCTGACGGCTTTGCCGAGGATCGGCAGGAACAGATCGTCGGTGTCGCCTTCCGTGCGTGCGGAGATCGCAACCAGGCGCGACTCGATGCTGCGGCCGATGCGGGCGAGAAGCCACATCAGCGCCAGCACCGTACCGACGCCGCGCAGACCTTCGAGCGCGGCAAGACCGTGCCGCGTCAGCGCGGGATAGGGGATCTCGGCCAGCAGATTCGACAGCGCGTAGTAAAGCCCGTGAATCCACAGCAGGAGGGCGATCGGCGCCACGATGGCAAGCACGGTGGAAGCCAGCCAGCGTCGCAATGCCTGATCCGCGGCAGGTGCGCTGGCCGCTTCGGCTTCGTCGCGGCGAGCGCGACGGCCGGCCCACCATTTGAGTGCCATGTGTGCCAGTGCGACCAGCACCACCGTGAGGATTCCCGCGCCCAGCGTGCTCATGCGGATTCCAAAGAAAAGCGTCTCGTCGCCTGACATGGCGTGTTCCTCCTGTATCGATGGTGGAAGCGCGAATGGCAGCAGCCGGACGTGCGCGGGCGACACCGGGAAGTTCGCCGCCATGGCTGCAAGTCACGGATTACAAGACATCCGTGACGCGGCAGTCAACCCCGTGCGGGCATGGATGAGTACACGTCGGGCGTGTGTGCTCGAGAAGTGACGATGCGGGCAGGAGCAGCCCCAGCAAGCGCTCGCGAAGCCTCGTGAGCGAGGCTCGCAGCTGTTTCCAACAGCCTGCCGAGGCTGTGGTCAGGCCGGTTATATCCGCTTGGTGTAGAACTCGACGACGTGCTGCACTGCCAGTTCGAAAGGCGCGGCATCGCCGCCGGGCAGGTGCGAGAGCTTGGCCTCGAGCTTGGCCTCGTCGAAGGCGATCCACTCCGGGCGCGAGAGGGAAGGGGTCTTGAGTGCGTCGAGCAGCAGCTGATGGTTGCGGCTTTTCTCGCGCGGAGCGATGACGTCGCCAACCCGCACGCGGTAGCTCGGAATGTTGACCCTGCGGCCGTTCACCAGGAAATGCCCGTGATTGACGAGCTGGCGCGCTGAGGGAATCGTGGGCGCGAAGCCCGCGCGGAAGATCATGTTGTCCAGGCGGCGCTCCAGCAATTCCACCAGCTTTTCACCCGTATGGGTTTTCGACCGCCGCGCCTCTGCGAATGCGCTGCGCAGCTGCCGCTCCGTCAAGCCGTAGTTGAAGCGCAGCTTCTGCTTCTCGACCAGCTGGACGCGGTATTCGGACGCGCGCATCATCTTCTGGCCATGCTGGCCCGGCCGGTGCGGCCGGCCTTCGATTGACTTGCGCGAGAGACCCGGCAGTTCGACGCCGAGCGCGCGCATCATCTTCAGACGGGGACCCGTGTAGCGGGACATCGCTTCTCCTGATTCTCGTGTATCCGGGCTTGCCTCGTAAGCCCGAGGGTGGATCTCGATCGGTCAGCCCCTGACATCAGGGGGTGCCGGAATTGGTTGCGAATGATACGCATTTGCCCCGAAGGCCGCAACAGACCGTCCCATCCCGCACGCGGCCGAGCCGGCGTGCGCGAGACGATCGGATCACCACAGTTCCGCGCCACGGTGCGTCAGAACAAGTCGTACTGTCGCGTTTCGCTGCGCTTCTCGCGTGCGGACGGTGCATGCTCGTGCATCAGCTCGGGAGCGATCGCGTTCAGGAAAGGCGAGGGTGGCAGCGCGCGCAGCTGACCGCGCCAGCCGCGCTCGCGCGTCCGGCTCAGAATGAGCCGGTCCTTGGCGCGCGTCATGGCAACGTAGAAGAGGCGCCGTTCTTCGGCATCCGGGCCATGCTCTTCCTCGGCGTCCTCTGCGCTCCAGGAGAACGGCACGATTCCGTCCTCCAGACCCACCACGAACACCACCGAAAATTCCAGTCCCTTGGCGGCATGCATGGTGAGCAGCGATACGCGATCGGCGCGTGCGTCCCAGAAGTCTGCTTCGGTCGACAGCGCGACCTGCTCGCGCAGCTGCGCTTCGCCTCCCGTCGTAGCAAGCGCGGTAAGCCAGCGCCTGGCTTCGGCCAGCGCGGCAATGTCGGACGTTTTCTCATCGTGCCGCAGCTGTTCGGCTGCTGCGGCAATGCGCACCGACAGATCGAGGCCGAGCATACCGGGAGTCTGCTGCGTCAACGCAGCCAGTAGTGCATGCACTGCGCTCTGGCCGGCGATGGCTGCAGGCGAGCTCTTCTTGAACGGAATGCCGGCGCGGTCGAACGCCTCGCGAAGCGCGGCCGACTGTGCGTCGGTGCGATACAGCACGGCGAAATCACCGAAGCCCAGCGCGCGGCCATTTCCTTTGAACAGCTGCTCCCGGTTGGCGACGAGGAGGTCGTGCCCGCCCAGCAGACGTTCGATCGTAGCCGCTACGAAGTCCGCTTCTGCACGTTCGGTCGCGGCGGCATGCACGGTGATGGGTTCCTGCATCGGCCGCATGACGTCTTCCGGTGTACCGCTGCCAATGACCTGAGCCGCCGCAGTGACGATGGTGCCGGTGGACCGGTAGTTGCGCCCGAGCCGCAGCGTACGGGCTGCAGGGAAGTCCGCTGCGAAGCGCGCGAAGCAGGCGGCGTTTGCGCCACGGAAGCCGTAGATCGCCTGATTCGGATCGCCGATCACGCACAGGTTGCCGTCGGGGGCGGCCAGCAGCTTCAGGAGGCGATATTGCTGCTCGTCCACATCCTGGAATTCGTCCACGCACACTTGCCGGAAGCGGCTTCGCCAGCGCGCCGCGGCTGCCGCATCGGTCTGCAGGATTTCCACCGGCAGCGCAACCAGATCGTCGAAGTCCACCCAGTTGCGCTCCATGCCCAGCCGTCGGCTGGCTGCCAGAGCAGAAGCGGTCTCTTCGTCGCCGGCCTTCGATGCCGTGCGTTTGATCAGCGATACGGCTTTCAGCAGACGCGCAGCCCTGGACTGCGTGATGCCTCGATCGGCGGCGAGTGCGGTGGCGCGCTCGCGCTCGTCGGCAATGCGGAAGTCCGGTCGAAGGCCGACCGTTGTGCCCTCGGCATGCAGGAATGCGAGCCCGAGCGAATGGAAGGTGTGGACCGCACACTCGCTCGCACCGGCTGGAACGAGCGTGGACAGCCGCTCGCGCAGCTCTTCCGCGGCACGGCGCGTGAACGTGATGGCGAGGCACGCGGCCGGCGGCAGGCCGCGCTCGAGCATCAGATAGGCGAGGCGATGGGTGAGCATGCGCGTCTTGCCGGAGCCTGGACCCGCCACCACCACGAGGGCACCCTCCACGGCTTCCGCCGCACCGGCCTGATCTGCATCGAGCGCAGCGAGGATGCCGGTTCGATTGGATGGCGTGGAGGCCGCAGGCCTGGAGGCAGTCGGCGCCTGCGTCTCGGCGGCTTGTGGCGCGGATTTGGTTCTGGTGCGCGTGCGGCGCATCACCGGCGCATCGAACAGCAGTGCGCCTTTGGTGAGGCGATCGAGCTCACCTTCTTCGAACAGGCGGATCACGCCGTATTCGCCGTCGTAGCCGGCCTGGCGGATCACGGCACCGGCGCGCAGCCGGCCGACCGCTTCACCAAGAAGTGGATTGACCCGTGCGATGTCTTCCACCGGCGCGTCTTCCAACACGGTGAAGTCCGCACCCAGCTTTGCCGTGGTGTGATCGTAGGCGCGTGTCACGCCCTGCGAAGCCACGCCACCGCCCACGATCTCGGACAGGATCTCGGGCAGCGGCACCAGATTCGTCACCGCGCCGGCGGTCGGCGGCGGTGCTACGTAGGCATCCTTGCGATCCGCCAGCATCTCCACGCGATGCGCCACGCCCACGGTCACGCGGTTGCCGCATACCGGACAGCGTCCCTCGTGCGCGATCGTTTCGGCCGGATCGAGCCGCACCCCGCAGGCACGATGTCCGTCCAGATGATATTTGCCTTCTTCGGGAAAGAATTCGACAGTGCCTTCGTAGCCTTCGCCGGTTTCGAGCGCGCGGCGTATGGCGAAGAAATCAGGCTCGCAGGAAAAGCGCGTCGCCTCCCGGCCGAGCTTGCCCGGCGAATGCGCGTCGGAATTGGAGACCAGGCGATAGCGGTCCAGCGAAGAGACCCGCCAGTTCATCGCCGGATCGGATGACAGACCTGTTTCGACGGCGAACACGTGATTGCACAGATCGCCGTAGCACTCGTGAATGGAATCGAAGCCGGATTGCGAGCCGAGCGCGGCGAACCACGGCGTCCAGATGTGCGCAGGAACGAGAAAGGAATCGGGCCCCGACTGCAGGGCGACCTCCAGCAGATCGCGCGAATCGAGGCCGAGTATCGGCCGTCCGTCGGACGCAATGTTGCCGATACGCGCCAGGCTGGCCGCCAGCCGGTCGGCCGCATCGAAGTCGGGCACGTAGATCAGATGGTGAATCTTGCGCGTGCGCTCGGTCTTCTTGTAGATGGTCGAGATCTCCACCGACAGCATGAAGCGCACCGGTGTGCGGCACGAAGGCGGAAGCGTCTTCCAGATTTCGCTCTCGATCTCTGGGCAGATGCGAAACAGGCCATTGCCCATGGGCAGGAGCTTGTCCTTCATCTCTGCCAGCCAGGCCGGATGCACGCAATCCCCGGTGCCTACCACCGTGATGCCTTTGCGCGCCGCCCACCACGCCAGATGCTCGAGATCCAGGTCGCGGCTGGTTGCCCGGGAATACTTGGAGTGGATGTGCAGATCGGCGTGGAAATCCATGGCGCACTTTCGTCTTTGTTCAGGAACTGAGTGACCCATTTGCAAGTATGGATCAATCGGTATCCTGCAGCTGCTGCATGCGTGCGTACAAACCACCCAGCGCGACCAGCTCGTCGTGCCTGCCGTGTTCGACGATGCGGCCCTGGTCGAGAACGAGAATGCAATCGGCGTTGCGGATGGTGGAGAGACGATGGGCGATGATGAACGTGGTACGACCGCGCTGAAGGTTGCGCAGCCCTTCGAAGACGAGATGCTCGGACTCCGGATCGAGCCCCGAGCTCGGCTCGTCCATGATGAGGATGCGTGAATCGCGCAGGATGGCGCGTGCGATGCCGATGCGCTGGCGCTGCCCGCCGGAGAGCTGGATTCCCCCCTGTCCCACCATCGTGTCGTAACCCTCGGGCAGCGACTCGATGAATGCGTGCGCCTGCGCCAGCCGTGCGGCCTCGATGATCTCGTCGCGGGTGGCCTCCGGCTTCCCGTATGCGATGTTCTGCCATACGGGCGCGAAGAACAGCTGCGTCTCCTGCAGCACGAACGCGACCTGACGGCGCAGCGAGCGGATGGTGACCTGGCGGATGTCCTGGCCGTCGATCGACACATATCCCTGCACCGGATCGTAGAAGCGCGGGATGAGGCTCACCAGCGTCGACTTGCCGCTGCCGCTCGACCCGACCAGGCCGATGACTTGCCCGGGCTCGGCAACCAGCGATACCTCGTCGAGGACCAGCCGCTCCGGCGTATAGGCGAAGCTCACCGCGTGAAACTCGACCCTTCCGGCGGTGACCCGCAGGGCCTGGGCGTGTGGTGAACGGGGCAGCCGTTCGTCGGTATCGAGCACCGCGCGTACACGCTCCAGCCCGACCGCTGCCTGCGCGATACTGGTGCCGGCACGCGCCAGCGACTGGATGGGGCGGAACAACCGGCCGAGATAGTTGAGGAAGACGACCAGCGCCCCGGCCGTCATGGCGCCATCGAGCACTTCGTGCGCGCCGAACCAGAGCACGGCGGCGGTGCCGATGGCGACGAACACGGTGACCACAGGTCCCAGCAGCGATCGCACGCGGCGGGCGTAGAGCGCGGCCTCCACGCTTTCCCGGCTCTTCGCGCTGAGGCGCTCGCGCTCGAATGCGCCCTGACCGAAGGCCTTCACCACGCGGATGGCGCCGAGCCCTTCCTGGACAATGCTGACCAGCTCGCTCTGACGGCGCCGCACGTCGTGCGTGGCGCGTTTGATCACCTCCCGCAGGCGATAGACGAAGACCACCACCAGCGGCATCACGGCCAGCGCCACCAGCGTGAAGCGCCAGTTGAGCCAGAGCATGACGGCGATCATGCCCACCACCGTGAGACTGTCGATGAGCAGGTCGAGCAGTGAGGTGGAGACGAAGTCCTGAACCGAATTGATGTCGTCGGTGATGGTGCTGATGAGCGGCCCGGTCTGCTGGCGATCGTAGTAGGACATCGACAGCCGTTGCAGATGCGCGTACACGCTCTGCCGCAGGTCGTGCGCGACCCACTGGCCGATGCTCACCGTGAAGTAGGCGTTGAGGTAGGCGCTGGCCGCCTGCAGCAGGGCGATGGCGACCGTGGCCACCACCGCGAAATTGAGCAATGCGAAGGGTTGATCGGCATCGAGCAGCCATCGGACAGGCGCCGGTGCGGGGATGGACGCGAACACCGAGTCGAGCACGATCTTGAGCGGCCATGGCGAAGCCAGACTCATCGCGATCTCGATGAGCATGGCCAGCAACACCAGGATCACCCAACGCCAATAGGGCCGTACCAGTTGAATGGCGAAGCGGAACACACGTACCCAGACTATGTGAAGGTGCGGCCGATGCTATGAGAGTTCATGATCGATGACAAGGTTGCGCCGAACCCAGTCCCGGCACGAGGTAGTTGGCCACCCGAGAACCATCCCCCGTAAGATGGCGGCAAAGGAGGCGCCATGCCGTACTACGCAGAGCTGAAGCAGATCGAGGATGCCAAAGTCCGCAAGCGCACGGTCGAGGGTCTGAAGCGCCTGCGCCCGGCATTGGGCAGGCAGGTGCCGGGGCGGACGGCAACCGACACGCTGCTGCTGGCCACCTGGAATATCCGCGAATTCGACTCGGGCAAGTACGGCTATCGTGGCGACGAAGCGTATTACTACATCGCGGAGATCATCGGCCGTTTCGACTTGATCGCGATCCAGGAGGTGCGCACGGGGCTGTACCCGTTGCAGCGGCTGCGCAGGCTGCTGGGAAGCTGGTGGGACTTCCTGGTGACCGATGTCACGCTCGGTGCATCGGGCAACTCAGAACGCATGGCCTATCTGTTCGACCGGCGCAAGGTCGGCTTCACTGGCCTGGCAGCCGAGCTGGTGCTGCCCACGGCCAATGGCGCGAAGAGCGAGCCGGTGCAGATGGCGCGCTCGCCCTATATTGCCGGCTTCCATGCCGGCTGGGCTTATCTGACGCTCGCCACCGTGCACATCTACTACGGAACGGATGTCGCTGCCGATCCCCGGCGCCTGGAAGAGATCACCGCGTTCAGCAAGACGCTGGCGAAGCATGCCGACAAGCTGTCGGGCGCACCGCAGCACGACCCGAGTGTGCCGCCGCCGCGCGACAACCTGATCATGCTGGGTGATTTCAACATCTTCAATCGCAACGACGTGACCATGCAGGCGATCACCAAGGCCGGCTTCCGCGTGCCCGAGGAGCTGCAATCGATTC